>CAZNTI010000554.1:0-1504 GCA_964575885.1 uncultured Terricaulis sp. | reverse complement strand
TGGCGCTTGAGCGATTGAGCGACCACATCGACGTCGGTCTTGCGGTTGCAGAAGACGATGCCGTTGCGGACGTTGACGCTGGTCATGGCTGCGCGCAGCGCCGCGCGGCGGGTGCGGGGATCGCCGCCCGGCAGCATCACCACGCGTTGATCGATGGTGCTTGCGGTGGTCGCGGGCCTCGATGCCTCGATGCGCTTGGGGCTCGAAAGGAATTGCTCGGTGAGGCGGGTGATCTCCGGCGGCATCGTCGCGGAGAAGAAGAGCGTTTGGCGGGTAAACGGCGTCAGCTTGAAGATGCGTTCGATATCGGGAATGAAGCCCATGTCGAGCATGCGGTCGGCCTCGTCGACGACCATCACCTGCACGCCGGTGAGCAAGAGCTTGCCGCGCTCGAAATGGTCGAGCAGGCGCCCGGGCGTGGCGATCAGCACGTCGACGCCGCGCGCCAAGAGCGCGTCCTGGTCGCCGAACGAGACGCCCCCGATCAGCAGCGCCTTGGTGAGCTTCTGGTATTTGCCGTACTTGTCGAACGCTTCGGCGACCTGGGCGGCCAGTTCGCGGGTGGGCTCCAGGATCAGCGTGCGCGGCATCCGCGCGCGCCCGCGGCCGCCGGCGAGGATGTCGATCATCGGCAGCGTGAAGGAGGCGGTCTTGCCAGTGCCGGTCTGGGCGATGCCGAGCACGTCGCGGCCTTTGAGCACCTCAGGGATGGCGGCGGCCTGGATCGGCGTCGGCGTGTTGTAGCCGGTTTCCTTCACCGCGCGCAGGGTGTCGGGCGAGAGGCCGAGATCGTCGAAGGTGATGGTTTGAGCTTGTGCGGGTTCGGCGCTGGTGGGCGCGGTATTCTCAGGGGTCATTCAGTCTCGCTTGGGGCCGCGTGGGGCTTCGCTTAAGGCGCGAAAAGACCAGCGGCCGCTTGGGTTTGCGCTTCCCGCTCCAACCGCCTCCGGACGAGGCGACGAGCATTCAGCAGGGCGAGCACGCCCTGACGGCGCGCACAACGGACTGCCCGGAGATGGGCGGATTTGGCGGATAAGTCAATGACTGGCGATTGATCTTGGCGGCCAGCGGCTGCGTGCTTGCGCAAGCATACTTTAGAATCCGGACTGCCGGCGGCCCCCGATGGCCCTCACCTAAACATCAATCTCATCGGTCACGAACTTGGCGTTGGCCTGGATGTAGTTGAAGCGCAGCTCGGCCTTTTTGCCCATGAGCGTTTCGATCAGCACTTCGAAGTCGGGCGCGCCGTCGTCGTTGAGGACGACACGCGCGAGCGTACGCGTTTCGGGGTTCATGGTGGTGTCCTTCAGGTCCGCCGGCATCATTTCGCCCAGGCCCTTGAAGCGAGAGATATCGACCTTCTTGCCCTTGAAGGCGCCGGCGAGCAGGGCGGCTTTGTGGGCGTCGTCGCGCGCGTAGACGCTCTCCTTGGCGGCGGTCAGCCGATACAACGGCGGCAGCGCCAGATAGAGCCGCCCGGCGCGAACCAATTGCGGCATCTGCT
>CAZNTI010000553.1:0-1516 GCA_964575885.1 uncultured Terricaulis sp. | reverse complement strand
GTGCATGCCAAGGATGCCCGATTGCGGCGCATTGAGGATTGGCGTCGACATCAGCGACCCGTAGACGCCGCCGTTGGAGATGGTGAAGGTCGCGCCCTGCAGATCCTCGAGCTTGAGATCGCCGTCGCGCGCCTTGGCGCCCAGCTCGCCGATTTCACGCTCGATGTCGGCCATGCTCTTGTGATCGGCGTTGCGAACGACCGGCACCACCAGCCCGCGGTCGGTGCCGACTGCGATTCCGATGTCGTAAAAATTCTTGTAGATGATGTCGTCGCCGTCGATCTCTGCATTGACGTTCGGCAACTCTTTGAGCGCGGCGATGCACGCCTTCACGAAAAAGCTCATGAAGCCCAGCTTGACGCCGTGCTTGCGTTCAAAGTTCTCCTTGTACTTGTTGCGCGCCGCCATGATGGCCGACATGTCGGCCTCGTTGAAGGTGGTCAGCATCGCGGCGTTGTTCTGCGCTTCCTTGAGACGGCGCGCGATGGTGCGGCGCAGGCGCGTCATCGGTACGCGCTCCTCCCGCGGCCCCAGCACACGCGGCGGCGCCGCGGGGACCTGCGCCACGGGCGGCTTGGCCTGCGCGCGGCTCTCGATCACCGCCAACGCATCGGACTTGGTCATGCGCCCGTCGCGGCCGCTGCCCGTTGCTGACGACAGATCGACGCCGTTCTCAGCGGCGAGCCGCTGCACGGAGGGCGGCGCCTGGCGCGCCGCGGGCTGAGGCTGAGGCTGAGGCGTGGGCTGAGGCTGCGCCTGTTGCGGCGGCGGCGCAGACTGCTGCGGCGCTTGCGGCGGCGGCGAAACCGTCTGCACCCCCGCCCCCATGCGGCCGAGAATTGCGCCGATCTCGACGGTCGCGCCTTCGCTGGCGACGATCTCGCTCAGCACGCCAGCTTCTGGCGCGGACACTTCGACCGAAACCTTATCGGTCTCGAGTTCAACCAGCGTCTCATCCTTGCGGACGGCGTCGCCGGCCTTCTTCAACCATTTGGCGACGGTGGCTTCGGAAACGCTTTCGCCGAGGGTGGGCACAACAATGTCGGTCATTTTACATCACTTCGTGTTGCTGGGGGGCGCATCATGACTGGGCAGAACGGGCGAGTCGGTTTTGGTCCAGAACACGCCGTCATTGCCGTTGTTCTTCTGCACGAGGCGAACGCGCTTGGGGTCAAGACCGCGCATAAGGCGTGCGTTGACGGCAATCTTCTCGGCGGCGTCATTGCCGTACTCGGTGCTGTGGGTCGCGCACCCGCAGGTGCGGCAGTGGTGAAACTCAAGTTGGCGATCCCCCCACATGTAAATGAAGGTGTCGGGAACGCTTGCTAAGCGCACCTCGCGCTGCGGGTAATAGGCCCACAGCCCGCCATATAGGCGGCAGTGCGAGCAATTGCAGTCGAGCACCCATTCCGGCTCTTCCACCTCGAAGCGAACCGCGCCGCAATGACAAGAAGCGCTGACCGTGCTCACCCGAGCGCCTCCTGAAGCAGCGCTTCCAGTTCTTTCAAATGCTTCG
>CAZNTI010000552.1:0-1519 GCA_964575885.1 uncultured Terricaulis sp. | reverse complement strand
GGTGCCGGAGGTGTAGAAAATGGCGACGTCGTCGTCGGGCGCCGCAGCGATCTCGGGCGCCGCCACATCGCCCAGCCTGCGCCATTCGTTGACCGCACCGATCACCGACTCCAGCCGCGCCACGCGCGGGTCGGCGATTTCTTCGCGCGCCCTGGACACATAAAGCTTGCGCACGGCGCTGCAGGCGTCGAGGTGCTCGCGCACGCGCTCGTAGCGCTCGATATCGACGATCACGATCGAGCTGCCCGAATTCTTCAGCCCATATTCGAGTTCAGAGCCGGTCCACCAGGCGTTGAGCGGGGTGACGATGGCGCCGGCCAGAACCCCGCCCCAGAACGCGACCGGCCACTCGGGCAGGTTGCGCATGATCACCGCCACGCGGTCGCCCGGCTTGACGCCGTCGGCGAGCAGCTGGTGGGCGAATTTGGCGGCGGCGGCGCGGAATTGCGCGATGGTGGCGCGCTCGTCGTCGAACACCAGATAATCCCGGGCCCCGTACAGCGCCGAGACCGCAAACACCTCGCGCAGCGTGGGGGGGGCGGACCGCCAGAGCTTCATGCGCACGCCGCGCACCTCGCCCTCGCCAACCTCGAACATGGTTCCCGGCTGGGTCAACAGGGCGTGCGCCTGCTCGATCGACATAGCGGGCAGCCCAGGCCCCGCGGCCTCCGTCATTGTTGTCCTCCCGGGCGCTGGGCGGCAAAGGCGCCGCTCGCGTCATTTTTGGCTTTGCGCTTATGGAGCACGTCGCGACGCCGGCATCAACAGGCGCGGCGCATGACCGGACTTTGCCGGAATTTAATGCACCTTGAAGCTTGCTGGAGGCTCGGGCAAGCATGCACGCGACGTCCAGCGGGGCGGGAGAGCGTGCGATGGCATTCGACTGGAAAAAGCTCATCGAGCGGCTCGATCCACGCAAGCTCGACTGGGCCTGGACCGGGCCCGCGCGCGAGTGGCTGGTCGCGAACCGCAACGCCGTGCTTTCGACTTCATTGGCGCTGCTGGTCGGCCTATGGGGCGGGGCGGTGCTGGGCCGGGTGTCCACCGGGGCGCCGGCGTTCGACTTTGGCGCGCTGAGTTCGTTTGGCTTAGGCGGCGCGGCGCGCAGCGCCGACGCCCCGCGCGCCGGGCTTCCGCAAGTCGAGGGCATGCAGTTCCTTCGGCTGCGCACGCAGATGGATGGGGCGCAGCCGCGCGCCTGCCTTGAGTTCTCGCAGCCGCTTTCGAGCGATCCGAGCGTCAACTACGCAGATTTTCTGATCCTTGAACCGACGACGGCGTTCCAGACCGACGTTTCCGGGAATTTGCTCTGCCTGGGCGGCCTGCCGTTCGAGCCCGAACGTCAGGTCACCATTCGCGAAGGCCTGCCGGCGCAGTCGGGCGAGCGCACGGAATACGAAGAGCGCTTCACGCTCACCTTCGGCGACCGCCCGGCCTATGTCGGCTTTTCAGGCGCCGGGGTGATCCTGCCGCGCTCGGAAGCCGATGGCATCGCCATCGAAACCGTCAACGTCTCGCT
>CAZNTI010000551.1:0-1526 GCA_964575885.1 uncultured Terricaulis sp. | reverse complement strand
GCAGGAAGAGCGCGGTCTCCTTGCCCGCTGGATGCGCCGGCGCCTTGGCCAGCACGGCGCCTTGAAGCTGCGCGTCGCGATCGGGACCGACGATTTCGCGATCGAAGTACGGCCCGTCCCATTTCGTCTCACTTGCGGCTAGAAGGCGCGCGCCGACGATGGCGTCCAGCTTGTCATCGGGCCAATCGGCTTTGCCAGTGGGCGCGCCGTCGTCCCATTCGAGCGGGAGATGGACGAGGTGATAGAGTTCGACGCGCCTCAGCGCTGCGTCTGCGGCATCGTCGTTGAGATCACGCGCGTGCGTCTTGAAGTCGGCAGAGTGGGGCGGCCCGTCCGGCCGAAAGAACACGATCTCCGCGTTCTGCAGCATCTCGCGCGGATTGCGCAGCCGCCCGGTCGCCACATCGGCGCGCCAATAATCCTGCAGCGTCGCGGGGCGCGCCTGCTCCCCCTCAACGGGGGAGCTGTCAGCGCGCAGCGGTGACTGAGGGGGTGTGCCCGCCTGCGCTTCAGATTGTACCGTTGAGGGCGCACCCCCTCCGGCCGCCAGGCGGCCACCTCCCCCATCGAGGGGGAGGTGGGGCGGCTCAGCAACGGCGCTCCCGTACACCCGCCCGCTCTCGGCTTCGCGCAGCACGCCGGCTTCGACCACCCAGCCCTGAAGCTTGTGCTTGGCCAGCCCCGCCCAGGTGAAATCCGCCGCGCGCCAGCGTTGGCGCCACGCCGCCAGCAGCTCCGCCTTCTTGTCGTGCCTCGCGTCCGCCATCGCGCCTGCTCCCCGCGGCGCTCAAGGTACCGCACTGCGGAGGGACAGGGAAATCGGCCTGGCTCGGCTTGCGCGACCGCGCTTTTCTGCCGAAGTAAGTTTCGGGTAACCCGCGGCGGGCTTACCTAGATCGCAGGGGATGATTCGACGCGTCCGGCTCAAGGCGCGCATCCAAGGCGAAGAGATCTGGAAGCCCGGCCGCCGGGGGGCGGCGCTAGCGCTCGGAAGGGGACGCTTATGGATCTCTACCTCGATGACGAGATCGAATCTTCCGCCGATCCCATGGATACGGTGGAAGCGGTGCTCGGCTCGGACGATCGCTTCGCCAGCGAACGCGCCGAAGACGGCGACGTGCACTTCTCGTTCAAGTGCGCCTCGGGCGAAACGGTCGGCTATTTCAGCTTCCGCCACGAATTGCCGGCGCTGCTGTTTACGGTCGGCTTCGACCTGCAGGCGCCGGTATCGCGGCGCGCTGACGCCACACGCCTTGCCGGCCTCATCAACGAAAACCTCTGGCTCGGCCATTTCGACGTCTGGTCCGACGACGGCTCGATCATCTTCCGCCACGCGCTGCCGATGATCGGGCGCGAGGAAATCTCCATCGGCGAAATCCAGGCGATGCTCGCTGCGGCCTTGGACGCCGCCGAGCGCTTTCAGCCGGCGTTCCACTTCCTTGTTTTGGCCGGGATGTCGCCGGAGGATGCAGCGAAAGCGGCATTGTTCGAAGTCAGCGGAGAAGCGTGAGCGGCCTTGACGCCCC
>CAZNTI010000550.1:0-1528 GCA_964575885.1 uncultured Terricaulis sp. | reverse complement strand
TACTCGCCGCTTGCGGAGCTGGCGCTGCTCGAATTCCGCGGCGCCCCGGACATGCCGGCGCTGACCATCTCCACAGTGGAGCCGCAGGCCGGCGACGGCGTGGTGGCGCTGGGCTACCCGGACGTCGACTACCAGGGCGCGACCGGGGCCGATCTGCTGCGCCCCTCGCCGCCCTCGCGCACTTCCGGCCAGATCGCCTCGCTGCGCGACCGCGCCCCGACCGGCGATCCCATCCCCACCATCAACCATCAGGCGGTGATCTCTTCGGGATCCTCCGGGGGCCCGCTGCTGGACGATTGCGGGCGCGTGATCGGGGTGAATTCCTGGCACGTCAGCGGCGCCGACACCCGCGAAACCCGCGGCGTCTCCACCCGCGCCGCGCAATTGCTGCAATTTCTGGACGAGGCCGGTGTCACGCCCACGCTCAGCGACGAACGCTGCCTCTCGTTTACCGAGCGGGTGGAGGCCGAGCGCGCCGCCACCATCAACGCGCTTCAAGTTCAAAACGAGCAGCTGGTCGACAAGCTCGAAACCGCCGACCGGCTTACCCGCATCGCGGTGGTGATCCTGATCGCCGGCACGCTGGCGCTGCTGGTGGCGGTGATCGTGCTGGGGATCGTGCTGATGTCGCGCCGCGGCGGCCACGCGCCCGCGCCGGCCCCCCACGTCACCACCAGCGAGCCGCAGCCGTTCGAGCAGCCGCATCGCCGCCGCCTCGGCGTTATGGCGATCGTCGGCGGCGCTGCGGTGGCGGCGCTGGTTATCGTGATCGCCGGGCTGTCGCTGCTGCAGCGCCAAACCGAAGGCGGCGATGACGCGGAAAGCGTCGCCGCCATCAGCGGCCGCTTCGCCTGCACGCTCGACCGCGAAGCCAGCATCGGCGACCAGGGCGTCGCCGACATGAGCTTCAGCGCTTCCGGCAATCTGTGCGTGAACGAGCGCACGCTCTACGCCCCGCTCGACGGCAACCAGCGCTTCCGCCGCGCCATCGTGCTGGGCGAGGCGCGTGCGCTGGACGTGCTCACCATCGACGCCCGCGAAGGCACCTTCGTGCGCGAACGCTATCCGCTCGAAGGCGAGCGCTTTGCGGAAGCCAACCAGGCGGTGTCGGGGGCCCGCGTCGGGCGCGGCTGCGAAGGCGAACCCGAGGCGGTGGCGGAGCGCAATCAAACGCTGATGCAATTCGCCGAGGGCGAACCGGCGCAGCGTCTGGTCTGGCGCTGCCAAGCCCGCGACTGAAGCGCCCCTAAAGCGCCGGCGCCACGCGCCAGACGATATTGCCGACATCGTCGGCCACCAGAAGCGCCCCGGTGCGGTCGGTAGCGACGCCCACCGGGCGTCCAAGCGCCACCCCTTCGCTCAGGAAGCCGGTCAGGAAATCCTCCGCCGCGCCGGCCGGCTGGCCGTTAGCGAACGGCACGAACACCACTTTGTAGCCCACCCGTTCGCGCCGATTCCACGACCCATGCTGGCCAATGAACACGCCGCTCCGGTAACGCGCCGGCAGCGCCGCGGCGGTGTAGAAGTG
>CAZNTI010000549.1:0-1533 GCA_964575885.1 uncultured Terricaulis sp. | reverse complement strand
GCGCCAACGCGCGCACCGCCAAGACGCCGTTCGTGATGCTCGCCGGCGACGCCGCCGAAGGCGCCGAGGCCCAAGCCCGCGCAGGCGCCTCGGCCTATGTGGTCAAGCCGTTCAGCGCGCAGACGCTGAAATCCAAAATCGCCCCGGTGCTGAGCGCCATCTGAGCCGCTCAGATCGCGGTCTGGCCGCCGTCGATAACGAACGTCTGGCCGGTGGTGAAGGCGCCCGCCTTCGAGGACAGAAACACCGCCATGCCAGCGATCTCGTCGGGCTGGCCGATGCGCTTCAGGCACGAGTGCTCGGTGTAGCTTTTGAGGATCGATGGGTTTTCCCACAGCGCCTTGGCGAAATCGGTTTGCACGAGGCCTGGCGCGATGGTGTTGACGCGCACATTGTCGGGGCCGAACTCCAACGCCAGATTGCGCGCCAGCTGCATGTCGGCGGCCTTCGAGATGTTATACGCGCCGATCACCGGCGAGCCCTTCAAGCCGCCGATCGAAGAGATCAGAACTATGGCGCCGTCTTTCCGCCCGCGCATGTCCGGCGCAACCATCTGGATGATCCAGTGGTTCGAGATGATGTTGTTCTGCAGGATCTTGGTGAATTGCTCGTCGCTCATGCCGCCCATGGGGCCGAAATAGGGGTTGGAGGCGGCGTTGCACACGAGGATGTCGATCTGGCCGAAGGCGGCCCGGGTTTCGTCCACCAGCGTCTGCAGCGCCTCCTTGGCGGCGATGTTGGCCGCGATCGCCAAGGCTGCCTTGCGGCCCACTGCGGCGTTGATTTCTGCGGCCGCCTCCTCACAGGCGTCGAGCTTGCGCGAGGACACCACCACATTGGCGCCGTGCTCGGCCAGCCGGTGCGCAATCGCCTTGCCGATGCCGCGCGAAGAGCCGGTGACGATGGCGGTTTTGCCGGTTAGGTCGAACAGATTGCTCATGCGCGCGCTCCCTATTATGTCGCCAGCTTAGGCTGTCGCGCTGGCGACGGTCCAGACTGACGTGGCAAGAGGGGGAGCGGGATGCGGAGAACAGCGATGGCGGCCATCGGCGCATTGGCGCTGCTCGCCGCGGCCTGCGAGCGCCTTCCCGCGCCGCCCATGGCCGATAGCCGCGCCGCCGCCTGCGCCGACGAGGATCTGGCCCCTAGCGCGCGGATTGCGGCCTGCACCGCCGAGATCGAGTCCGGTGATTTGGACGACGCCGGCCGCGCCGAGGCGCTAGCGTTTCGCGCGCATGCGCGGCGCGCTGGCGGCGAGGTGACAGAGGCGCTGCGCGACTACGGCGCCGCGCTTGAACTCGACCCCGGCCAGGCCGAAGCGCGCGCCGGACGCGCCGCCATCCTGCTCGCCAGCGGCCAGCTCGACGCTGCCGAGATGTTGGTGGCGCAGCTTATCGCCGATGGCCAGAAGCAAGATCAGGCGCAGCTGATGCAAGGTCAGATCGCGCTCCGCCGCGGCAGCACCGCCGCCGCCATCGCCGCCTTCGACGCAAGCCTTGAAGCCAATCCGCGCCTGGCGCTGGCGCTGGCGGG
>CAZNTI010000548.1:0-1535 GCA_964575885.1 uncultured Terricaulis sp. | reverse complement strand
CAAGAAGATAACCAAGCTCCCCAAGCGCACCGCTGTGGTCGCGTTTTCCGCGGAAGAGGTCTACGCCATCGCCGAATTGTTACGCCGCCATCGCGGTGGCGCGGCGGTGGTGATGGGGGCGCTCAGCCCACGCACCCGCAACGCCCAGGTCGCGCTCTATCAAAGCGGCGAAGTCGACTTTCTGGTGGCGACCGACGCCATCGGCATGGGCCTCAACATGGATGTGGACCATGTCGCCTTCGCGTCGCGGCGCAAGTTCGACGGCCACACCTGGCGGGACCTGCGCGCCGACGAAATCGCCCAGATCGCCGGCCGCGCCGGCCGTTTCACCCGCGACGGCGCGTTCGGCGAAACCGGCGAATGCGCGCCGTTCGACGCTGAAATCGTCGATCGGGTTGAGAACCATGAGTTCGAAGCGATCGAGGCGGTTCAGTGGCGCAACGAAAGGCTTGATTTTGGCTCGGTGCGGGCTCTGCTCGCTTCGTTGACCTCGCCGCCAGAGCGCTCCGGCCTGATGCGGGTGCGCAATGCGATTGATGAAACGGTTCTGAAACGGCTCGTCGATACGGCTGAGTTGATGGAGCACGTTCGCCGCCCGGCCGACGTGCAGCGTTTATGGGACGCTTGCCAGCTTCCGGATTTCCGTAAAATCACTGCGGAGGAGCATGCACGCCTCGCAGCGAGGATCGCAGGCTACATCTTGCCTGAGCGCGGCCGCGTGCCTTCGGAGTGGGTTGGCGCCGAACTCGACAAGCTCGATCGCGCCGCGGGCGACCTCGACGTCCTGCAGTCTCGTCTGGCCCACGTGCGCACCTGGACCTATGCGGCCAGCCGCTCCGACTGGCTTGAAGACGCCGAGACCTGGCGAGCGCGCACCCGCGCCGTGGAGGACAAGCTCTCGGATGCGTTGCACGACGCGCTGACCCAGCGCTTCATCGACCGCCGCACCAGCGCGCTGTTGAAAGGCCTGAAGCGCGAGGAGGCTTTGCTGGCGGGCGTTTCGGAGGAGGGCGAAGTCACCGTCGAAGGCCACTATGTCGGCCGTCTCGAAGGCCTGGACTTCAGACCGGATCCGCGCGCCGGCGCCGGCGTCGAGGGCCGCGCCGTGCGCAACGCCGCGCTGCGCGCGCTGCGCCCGGAGGTCTCCCGCCGGCTCGCCCGCATCACGAGCGCCGAGGATAGCGACATCGCGCTCCATCGCGATGGCCGGCTGAAACTCGACGGCGCCGCGATCGCGAAACTCGCGGCGCGGGCCCCGATTTTGAAGCCGCGGGTCGAGCTCATCGGCGCCGAAAGCGCCAGCCCGCGCGAGCGCGAAGCCGCCCACGAACGCCTGGAGCTATGGCTGGCGCGCACGGTGGCGCGCGATCTGCGCCCTCTCGCTGCTCTGGAGGCGGCTTGGCGCGACGGCTGCTTGCCAACCGATGCGCGCGGACTGGGGTTCCGGCTGCTCGAAATTGCCGGCGCGCTGGATCGGGTCGATGAAGACATTGCTCATATCAGCGCCGCCTCGCTTGCAGCGCTTCTGCGGGTAG
>CAZNTI010000547.1:0-1537 GCA_964575885.1 uncultured Terricaulis sp. | reverse complement strand
CTAACCGCGATGCATTCGTCGCGCATCTTGCCGATCGGCTGAGTGCGGCGATCTGCGCCCAAACTGCGGCGATGTTCGACGCGCGCGGCATCCACTCTCCAGTTCGTTCCGCCTCAGTCCTCCTCTATCTGCTGCACAGGGGGCCGGCGACGCTCGCGGAGATTGCTCGTCACGACGGTCAGTCCCATCAATTGCTGGTGACGAAGTTGGCCCCGCTTGAAGCCGCTGGACTCGTCAAACGTTCGATCGATCCAGAAGACGCGCGCCGCCGCCCCTACGCGCTTACTAAGCGCGGCTGCGACGAAGCGAAGCTCGTTGCCGACGCCTGCACCGACATTGCTGGCGCCATGCGAAGCGTGTTTCAAGACATTGGCGTTGATCTGGTTCGCGCTCTCGACGACGCGTTGAATGTCATTCGGACCTCGCCTCTCGATGCGCGAACGCAAGCGCGCGGGCGACGGAAGTGACCATGACTAGGGTCGCCCGCCTCGCTGTTACGCGGCGCACGTTTCTTACCCGAACGGGAGCGAGCGCCGCGATAATCAGCACGGCGAGCTGCGCTCATCCGACGGAGCCGCCTCCTCCGTTTCGAGCAGTTGCGCGAAACATCAACGAGACCATCCGCGCGAACCACTTCCGACCGGCGTCACTTGAAACTGACGCTTACCGCCGCGCCGAACTCGCCGTCATCACTTTGGGAGAGGGTGCTGCCTCTGCGGATGCGTTTTTGTCTGGTTTCCGTGAGATTTGGAGGCGCGGTCCCTTCTCTCATGTTGCACTTGTACGCGCCGAAGCGTCCGCAGCCGAGCGGCTGGCGCAGGCCGATGCGGCCACGGGGGGAGAGGGCGCCGTCACGCTGGAGTGGCGCGACACCGCGGCCATCCTCACCGTGAACACGATGAGCGGCGCAGACACGATCGCGCGCATCGAGGCCGCCTTTGACGAGATCGTCGCTCGCTCTGGCGCCAAGCTGATCATCGATCTCAGAGGCAATACTGGAGGGGCCTTCGCGGTCAGGACTTTGATCGGCCACCTCATTCAGACTCCGCTTGACGCCGGCATTTTCGTAAGCCGTTTGTGGTACGATGCGCACGATGCGGCGCCTCTCCCCTCAGACTGGACGTCAGCTGCGCCATGGACCGGGTATTCTGTGCGCGAATTCCTGCCATTCATGCTTGCACGTCCGCTCACAGCCTATCGTATCGAACCGCTTCAGCCTCATTTCGCTGGGCGCGTTTTCGTGCTGACGAGCGCGCGATCGCTCAGCGCTGCTGAGATCGCCGCGGATGCAATGAGAGCGGGCTGTGGGGCGACGATCATCGGTGAGCGGACGCCAGGCGCCGTGCTGTCTTCCAAGCGCTTCGATATTGCAGGCGGTTTCCACCTCATCGTGCCCGTCGCGGACTACTATTCAGTCAGCATGGGAAGACTCGAAGGCGTCGGCGTAGCTCCCGACATCCCCGTCGCAGCGGAGCAAGCGCTGGAGATAGCTGTCGCTTCCTGATCGGCTCGCCGCTTCCGGAGGTGATTTGCGAAA
>CAZNTI010000546.1:0-1546 GCA_964575885.1 uncultured Terricaulis sp. | reverse complement strand
GCGTGGATGGGGCGCACCAGATCGTTGGCCTCGGTGGTCAAAAATGCGAAAAGCAGGTGGGTGGCGTCCTCCTTGCCGCGGACGCCGCTCCAGGGGCGCCAGACGCCCGCGAACGCGAACAGCGGCCGCTCCTGGCCGAGCGCGAACCAGTGCGCCACCTTGGGGCTGGCGTCGGTGTATTCACAGAAGCTGGTGGCCGGCACGACGCAGCGGAACCGCTTCTGTTCCAGCCAGCCGCGCCAATAGGGGCTGTCGAGGTTGCGGATGTTGGTGACCGGGCGTTTGCCGCCCGCGGTTGGCGGAAAGCCCCACCGCATCATCACCATCTCGCGCAGGCCCTCCTTCGACGTGCCGACCACGGGGGCGAGCTGATCCGGGAATATCGCCGGCAGCGGCGGCTGATTGGCGGTGCGGTCGCGCATCGCGCGGGTGAAGGCGACCACCGCCTCGCGCGACTTAGTCATGGAGTAGAGGTTGCACATCGGGAGACCGGTTTTGGAGGGCGCCGGCTGCCTTGACAACCGGGCGGCGGTGGCGCCCCTGTCGCGGCCTTTACGGGCGGGATCGCCCCTGGAGCTCACCTCGATGCACGCCTACCGTACCCACACCTGTGGCCAGCTGCGCCCCGCCGATGCAGGCGCCGAGGTGCGTCTTTCCGGCTGGGTGCACAGGAAGCGCGACCATGGCGGGCTCTTGTTTCTCGATCTGCGCGACAATTACGGTCTCACCCAGATCGTCATCGCGCCGTCCTCGCCCGCGTTTGCGGCAGCCGAGCGGCTGCGCGCGGAAAGCGTCGTCCGCATCGACGGCAAAGTGGTAGGGCGTTCGGCTGAAACCGTGAACCCCAACCTCGACACCGGCGCGGTGGAGGTGCAGGCGGGCGCGCTCGAGGTGCTGGGCGGCGCCGAGGAACTACCGCTGCCGGTGTTCGGCGAGCCGGATTATCCCGAGGAGACCAGGCTTAAGTACCGTTTCCTCGACCTGCGCCGCGAGAAGCCGCACCGCTCCATCCTGCTGCGCAGCCAGGTGATCGCGTCCTTGCGCCGGCGCATGATCGCGCAGGGCTTCACCGAGTTCCAGACGCCCATCCTCACCGCCTCTTCGCCGGAAGGCGCGCGCGACTTTCTGGTGCCCTCGCGCCTGCATCCGGGAAAGTTCTACGCGCTGCCCCAGGCGCCGCAGCAATTCAAGCAGCTCCTGATGGTGGCGGGCTTCGACAAATACTTCCAGATCGCGCCGTGCTTCCGCGACGAGGACGCGCGCGCCGATCGGAGCCCAGGCGAATTTTATCAGCTCGATTTCGAGATGAGCTTCGTCACCCAAGAGGACGTGTTCAACGCCATCGAGCCGGTGCTGGCGGGCGTGTTCGAGGAGTTCGCGCAAGGCAAGCGGGTGACAAAAGCGGGCGACTTCCCGCGCATTCCGTACGCCGAGGCCATCGCCAAATACGGCTCCGACAAACCCGACCTGCGCAACCCCTTGGTGCTTGCCGATGTGAGCGAGCATTTCCGCGGCGGCGGCTTTGGCGTGTTCGCGCGCATTTTGG
>CAZNTI010000545.1:0-1546 GCA_964575885.1 uncultured Terricaulis sp. | reverse complement strand
CCCGTCGGGGTCCGGGGCGGGCGCGGACGCTTGCGGCGCCGCGGCCGCCGGGGGCGGCTCGCGCGCCGGTGCGCTGGTGACGCCGCCCGGCCCCATCGGGAAGGGGAAGGGCGGGGCGTCAGGCGACACCGAATCCGGCGACGGTCTGATCGGGGCCTGCGGCTCGGCGTCGGCGGGGGCGCTCACTTCGCCCTCCGACTCGATGGATTCGTCAGGTTCGCGCAGCCGCTCGATGCGCGCGTCGCGCGACAGGCGTTCATTGAGGCGGGTGATTTCCTGATAGCGCAGCCAGGCGACGATGCGCGGGCGCAGCGTCTCCAGGCTGGGAACCCCGCTCGCGCGTCGGTCGTCGATGCGGAAGAGCTGCCAGGTGGAGCCCACCTGCAGCGGCCCGATGACGGCGCCGATGGAGGCCCGGTTTACCGCCTCGCGCACATTTGGCACCAGATCGTTGACGAGCACGAATTGCATGTCGCCGCCGTCGGAGCCGGTGTCGCGATTGGTGGAGAGTTCGAACGCGAGCGCCTCGAAGCGTTCACCGTTGTCCATGCGTCGCAACGCTGCGTCTGCCGCCTCGCGGGTTTCGAACTGGATATGGCGCAGGTGCACTTCCTCACCATCGCTCAGTTGGCCGGTGTTCTCGCGGTAGAGGCGCTCGATCGCCTCGGGATCGGTGGCGCGTTCGTCGATCCCTTCATAGACGGAATTGGCGAGCACGCGCTCGCGGGCGTTTTCCAATTGCCGGCGCACGTCGGGGGCGCGGTCCAGCCCGCGCGCTTCCGCTTCCATGGCGAACAGGCGAACCTCGATCAGCTCTTCCAGCGCCATGTAGAAGGCGTCGGAATTGGCGTCCAAATCTTCGGTCTCCTGCAGCCATCCGCGCGCCACCGCGTGCGCGCGCACGTCTTCCACATAAATCGGACGCCCATTCACAGTTGCGGCGACGATTGGGTTGGACACCCCCGCCCCGCCGCCGCCAGACTCTCGCCCCAAACCGCATCCGGCGAGCGCCAGACAAACGGTAAAAAGGACAGCTTTGAGGGTGAGGCTGTGCGCCGTGGCCATGCGTTATCGTCTCCCGTCTCAGCGCGCCTCGCGCGGAACCTGCCCCGAGAGGTCGCATTGACACCGCTTTAGGCCGCTCTTAAGTCTCGCCAGCGCGCAAGTCGAGAGTGTTTTCACATTCGCGCCAGCGCTTAGAAGTCATAAAAAGGCCAGCAAGCTCAAAGCTCTGAATGGCTCACACAGCGCCTCTCGCGGCAGCGGCGCGCCGGGATTAAGATCGCGCTCATGCTAAACCTCGCCAAGCAGATTTTCGGGTCCGTCAACGAGCGGAAGGTCAGACAGCTTCGGCCCCAGGTGCAGCGCATCAACGCGCTGGAGCCGACGTTCGAAGCGCTGTCCGACGAGGCGCTGCGCAACAAGACCAGCGAGTACCGTCACCGGCTTGCCCGCGGCGCCAAGATCGACGACGTCCTGCCGGAAGCTTTCGCCACGGTGCGTGAGGCGGCCAAGCGCTCTCTGGGCATGCGCCACTTCGACGTGC
>CAZNTI010000544.1:0-1550 GCA_964575885.1 uncultured Terricaulis sp. | reverse complement strand
GCGTCAGGACAACGCGCTCGGCACGCTGTTCAACATGGTCGGGTTTCAGACCAACCTCAAATACGGCGCCCAGGAAGAGATTTTCCGCATGATCCCGGGCTTGCAGAACGCGCGCTTTGCACGGCTGGGCGGGATACATCGCAATACGTTTCTGAATTCGCCGAAGCTTCTCGATGGCACGTTGCGCCTAAAAGCCGAACCGCGCGTGCGCTTTGCGGGGCAAGTGACCGGCGTTGAAGGCTACGTCGAAAGCGCCGCCATGGGCATGCTGGCCGGGCGCTTTGCGGCGGCGGAGCGCTTGGGACGCGCGCTTTCGTCGCCGCCCGCCACCACGGCGCTCGGCGCGCTGCTCGCGCACGTGACCGGCGGCCATATCGGCGACGGCAAAGGCTCGTTTCAGCCGATGAATGTGAACTTTGGCCTGTTTCCAGAAATTGTCGCGCCAACGCATGGGCCCGACGGCAAGAAGCTCAAAGGCGAGGACCGTGGGCGCGCAAGGAAACTCGCGCTGGCTGAGCGGGCGTTGACGGATTTGGAGGCTTGGACAGGTCTCGCCAGCGAGACGCCAGGCTAGCGATCGGCCGCCAGCGGGTCGGCCGTGCGGGCGCGCACGCGCTTGTGCGCCATCGCCTTGTCCTCGGCCGCGCGCCAGCGCCGCCATACCTCCAGCGCAGGGATCGGCTCGGCCGCCCAATTGGGGCTCTCGACGCCGGCGGCGAGGAAATCTTCCGCCGTCAGGGCGTCACGCTCGGGATCTTGCATCCGTTTACTCTGAAGCCGGCCCGGGCGCGCGCCCATCGGTTTGCTTTATGTGCCCGCGCAGACCCGCCTCATCGAACACCGCGCCACTCTCGGTATCCTTGATCCTAATCTGACGCATGCCGCGCAGCGAGAGGCGGTGTGCATGGTTGAGCGCGGTCTTGGGATCGGGGAACGACGCGCTCGGCTCAAACCGAAGCCCCGCACCGGGAGCCGAATTGACTATGAAGGCCACTACAAAATCCGGTCTATTGGCTTCACGCCGTCAAGCGTGAATGGGAGCACGCTCCGATGCATGAACATCTTCGCGTATCGGGCTCCGAAGCCGGACATCTCTTAGTCGGGCCATTTGCGCCCAATTGCAAGCCGCACGGTACAGATCGTCCCGAATCTTCTCCGGCTTAGCGAACGAATCTGCAAATCAGAGCGCGCAAGCGCCCCTCACCCCCGCCCTCCTTCAAGTATGGCGAACTCGGATTTCCCATCCATCCCGCCAGATGCGATTTGCACCCCGCGATCGCGGCCGTGCTTCGCGCGGCGATGGTCGTATGGCAGCTCAAGAGTGATCGTGTCGCACGTCGAGCTCGGCACAGGATGCGCCGAGCGCCAAGTCCACTCAAATCAGCCCACCCAACGGCGAACTCGGATCAGCGTACTTCTTCTTCCCCATCCGCCCCGCCAGATACGCTTCGCGGCCGGCGATCACGGCGTGCTTCATCGCACGCGCCATGCGGATCGGGTCTTTTGCCTCGGCAATCGCTGTGTTCATCAGCACGCCGTCGACGCCGAGC
>CAZNTI010000543.1:0-1551 GCA_964575885.1 uncultured Terricaulis sp. | reverse complement strand
ATGCCGCTCGGTCATATCGGCGGCGTCGGCTGGGCGCTGGTGGGCTTCTACAATGGGGCCAAGTCGATTATCGAGCGCGAGTTCAACCCAGCGCGGCTGCTGCACGCGATCCAACATCACGGCGTGTCGAAATTCTTTCTGGTGCCGGCGGCGCTGCAGATGGTGCTGATGCAGCCCAACGTGCGCGACATCGACTACAGCCGCATCCGCTACATCCTCTACGGCGCCTCACCGATCGCCCTGGATCTCCTGCGCGAGGCTGCGCAAGTGTTCGGCTGCGGCTTCGTGCAGCAATACGGTATGACCGAAACCACCGGCACGATCGTCTATCTTCCGCCGGAGGATCATACGCCAGAGGGCAACCAGCGCATGCGCGGGGCTGGCAAGCCGATGCCCGGCGTCGAGCTCCGCATTGTCGACGCCGACCGCACACCGCTCGGCCCCCACCAGATCGGCGAAATCGAAACCCGCTCGGTCGCCAACATGGCCGGCTACTGGAAGCAAGAAGCGCAAACCGCGAGCACGATCGACGCCGACGGCTGGCTGCGCACCGGAGACGCCGGCTATCTCGACGAGGACGGCTATCTCTACATCCAGGACCGCATCAAGGACATGATCGTGTCCGGCGGCGAGAATGTGTATCCAGCCGAGGTGGAGAGCGCGATTTACGGCCACCCGTCGGTACAGGATGTGGCGGTGATCGGCGTGCCCGACGAGCGCTGGGGCGAAGCGGTGAAGGCGATCGTGGTGCTGAAAGCCGGCGCGGATGCAAACCCTGCCGATATCATCGCGTTTGCGCGCACCCGCATCGCCGATTTCAAGGCCCCCAAGAGCGTCGACTTTGTCGATGTGCTGCCGCGCAGCCCTACTGGCAAAGTGCTGCGCCGGCTGCTGCGCGAGCCGTACTGGGCCGGCCGCGAGCGGCAGGTGAACTGAAGGGGGGGGCGAGGCGCAAGGCCGGGCGCGGCTGCAGGCGGGCCATGGAACTGGTCCCGGACCCGGACTAAGTTGGCGAAAGCAGGAGTTTTGCCCCGATGCCTGAGATCGCCCCGGCCCAATTGCGTTCGTTCACAGAGACCATATGGCGCGACGAAATCGTGCCCACCCTGGTCGATTACATCGCCATTCCGAACAAGTCGCCGGCGTTCGAGCCAGGCTGGGCCGAACTCGGGCACATGGAACGGGCGGTCGAGCTGTTCGCGGGCTGGGCACGAGCGCGCCTGGCGGCGCTGCCTGGCGCTACGCTTAGCGTCGAGCGCCTGCCCGGGCGGACGCCGCTGATCCTGATCGAGGTTCCCGGCGCAACCGACGACACCGTGCTGCTCTACGGGCACCTCGACAAACAGCCGGAGATGACCGGTTGGGACGCCGACAAGGGCCCGTGGACGCCGCTGCTTGCCGGCGACAAGCTCTATGGCCGCGGCGGCGCGGACGATGGCTACGCAATGTTCGGGGCGCTGGCGGCGCTGTTCGCGCTGAAGGATCAGAACGTACCGCACGCGCGCGCGGTCATACGCGCGCGACGCCGAAGAAATTGGTGTCGAAGACCTG
>CAZNTI010000542.1:0-1554 GCA_964575885.1 uncultured Terricaulis sp. | reverse complement strand
GGCAGCTGTTTTTCTCCAACATGTCCGAGCGCGGCGGCAAGCTGCTCAAGGAGGACATGGCGTCGATGGGCCCGGTGCGGCTTAAGGACGTCGATGCCGCGCAAACGCGTTTGGTGCTGCAGGCCAAGGAGCTGGCCGCGCGCGGCGAGATCATCCTGTCCGACGGCAAGTCCGAAGATGAGCTGATCTATTGACCCAGATTCGCAAATACGCCTTTCAAACCGAGTTCGCTCCGAATGGGGCGATCGTCAGCGACGGGCCAGCGCGGTTCTCCCAGGAGGACATGGATGGCGCCTGCGCCAAGGCCTACGAACGCGGCAAGCAGGACGCAATCGCGCACGCCGAACGCCAGGCGGCGGCGGCGGTGCAGGCGCTGGCTGACACCGCCGCCGCCGTGCTGAAGCGCCTCGACGATGAGAGCCGCGCCATGCGCGCCGAAGCGGCGCTGGTGGCGCTAGCAGCCGCGCGGAAGATCGCCGGCGCTGCACTCGACGCACACGGCGCAGAACGCTGCGCGGCGGCGATCGAAGCCGCCATGGATGCGCTGCGCCATCAGCCGCGGCTGCTGGTTAAGCTCTCGGCGGCGACGGCCGAGCACGTGCGTCCGCGCATCCAGGACATGTGCGAGCGCCACGCCTACGCGGGCGCGGTGCTGGTGCGCGCGGACACCGCTATGGGCGCAGGCGAGATCGCCATCGACTGGTCGGACGGCGTGCTCAGTCTCAACCCCGCCGACATAGAAGCCCGCGTTCAGGCGCTCGCGCACGCTGCGCTCGAAGGCGCCCAAGCCGTCCGAGAGGAGAAGACATGAGCGATTTAAAGCTCGACGAATTCGCGCCCTCCCCCGATGTCCACCTCACTAGTGACGCCGGCGAGCGCACCGCCGCCGAACTGGCGCCGGTGTACGATGTGCCGGTCAACATTCAGGCTGTGCTGGGGCGCGCCCATCTCGACGTCTCCACGCTATTGCGGCTGGCCCGCGGCTCGGTGATCGAACTGGACCGCAAGGTTGGCGAAGCCATCGACATCTACGTCAACAATCGGCTGGTGGCGCGCGGAGAAGTTGTGGTCGTAGACGAGCGGCTGGGCGTCACCATGACCGAAATCATCAAGGACGGCGACAACGCCTGAGGGCGCGGTCAGGAGCAGAACGATGCGTCTCTTAATCGTTGGCCAACTCGGCGGGCAGATTTCGGCGGCCACCAAGATCGCCATGGAGCACGGCGCCAAGGTCGCGCATGTCGACACCATCGAGCAGGCGACAGCGGCGCTCCGCAACGGTCGCGGCGCCGATCTGCTGATGGTTGACGCCAAGCTCGACATCGCCGCGCTGATCGCGGCCAACGAAGCCGAACACATCGTCGTGCCGATCGTGGCGGCGGGCGTCGGCGTCGATCCCCAGCTTGCAGCGCGCGCCATTCGCCAGGGCGCGCGCGAGTACATTTCGCTTCCGCCGGAGCCGGAGCTGATTGCGGCGGTGCTGGCCGCGGTGTGCGACGATGAGCGGCCGCTGATCGTCGCCGACGAGGCGATGAAGCAGGTGATCGCGCTCGC
>CAZNTI010000541.1:0-1556 GCA_964575885.1 uncultured Terricaulis sp. | reverse complement strand
GGCAACCGTCATCGCGTCACGAATTCGTCCGCTGGCCACGCGGGCGAGCACCTCCTGAAAGTGCGCGCTCTGATGGCGGAGCACCTCGACCGGCTCGGGGGCGAGGGCGCCCGGCGAAAGCCCGGCGGCAAGAAAGACAACCGCCCGCTCGTCGGTCAGCGAGTTGGACATGTCCATTTCCAGGATCGGCGTCCAGGACGCGGCCCGCAGCCCTGCCTCCTCCTCCAACTCCCGCTGGGCGCAGGCAAGTGCGTCCTCGCCGGGTTCGGCGCCCCCTTCGGGCATCTCCCAGGAATAGCGCCCGAGTGGGAAGCGCCATTGCCCCACCAGGTGGACGCGCCCGTCCGCGTCGATCGGCAACGCGCCCACCGCCAGCCGGTGCGGACGGATAACGCAATACGCGCCATCGGCGCCGTCGGGCCTGACCACATCGTGGTGGTCAAGCACGAACCAGGCGTTCTCGAACACGCGCTGAACGCCCCTGATCGTCCAGGGATTGCCGTCCTCTTCCCATCCATCACTCATGCGCCCATTTAGCGGCCTTGTCCGCCGCGCGCCACGGAGATCAGATGCCGCTCCCGCTCACTGCCATTCCCCCGGCGCCGTTGGAAAACGAGCCGCTGCCATCGGCCTTGGAAAGCGCCGAGGCGCTGGCGCTGCTGGCGCGCCGCCGCTCGACCAAGGTCATCCATTTCACTGATCGGGGCCCCTCCGGGGTCGAACTGGAGGCGCTCATCCGTTTAGCCGCACGGGCGCCCGATCATGGCAAGCTCGGCCCCTGGCGATTTGTCGTGATTGAAGGCGAAGGGCGTACGCGCGCCGGCGCCGCTCTGGCGGAGGCGTTGGCGCAAGACGGCGCCGACGACACCGCGCTGAGCGCAGCGCGGGCGACGTTCTTGCGCGCTCCGGCGTGCGTCATGGTGGTGTCAACCGCAGCACCGCATCCGAAGATCCCCGAATGGGAGCAGCAGCTCTCCGCCGGCGCGGTGTGCTTTGCACTGCTGGTCGCCGCCAACGCGATGGGCTACGGCGGCTGCTGGCTGACCGGCTTGGCGTGTTACAGCGCGCCTGCGCGCGCAGCGCTTGGCTTACACGAACACGAGCGCATCGCCGGCTTCATCCACCTCGGCGTCGCGCGCGAGCAGCCGCTGGAGCGGGTGCGCGCCGATTGGGCCGAACGCGTCTCGCGGTTTTGATCCATGGCATCGACCGCGGCGACCCGCGCGCGGCCCAGGAATAGTCGCGTTGGTCGGGCTGATTGCGGCTGGGGCGGCCGAAACTGCGGCGCGAGAGCGTCTCGATCGGCTGCGCCAGCGGCGCATCCAGGCTGGCGACGTCGAACGCGGGCAACGGCTGGTTGTCTACAACCGCGCTGCGCGGCGCGCTTGCACAGCCGGCCGCCAAGCACAAAACCAACAGCGCGATAACCCCCCGCACGGGCCCCTCCGGCGATCAGCCTAGCCTCTGCCCTTGTAGAGCGCCACACCCTGATCGGGGAGCCAAAGGCCCTCCGGCGGCGCGCCCGTTTGCCAGAAGACGTCGATCGGCATGCCCCC
>CAZNTI010000540.1:0-1558 GCA_964575885.1 uncultured Terricaulis sp. | reverse complement strand
ACCCCAAAAGCGAGGCGGCTACTTAAGGGCGCCCGCACGCGGTTGCAACTGCGCAGTTTTGCCCTTGCCAAGCGGGGCCGGATCAATGTGAACAGCGGCTTCGCTACGCTCAGCGGCAGGGGTTCGGATGAGAAAGAGCTACACGCCCGGGGACTTCAACCTTGTCGTGCGCCGGTCCAAGACCGGGCTTGGGCTCTTCGCCGACTGCCCCATCCCCAAGGGCGCCTGCGTCATCGAATATGACGGGGTCGAATTGTCCAAAGAGCAGGAAGCCAGGAGCCGCAGCAAATACCTGTTCGAGATCAACACCCGTAAAACCATTGACGGGGCGCCGCGCTGGAACACCGCGCGCTACATCAACCATTCCTGCCGCCCCAATTGCGAGCCCAACATTCATAAGGGCCGCGTCTACATTCACGCCAGGCGCGCGATCAAGCCGGGCGAAGAGCTCAACTACAATTACGGCAAGGCCTATTTCGACCAGTACCTCAAGGCGATCTGCGCCTGCCCCAAGTGCGAAGCCAAGCGCCCCGCCGCTAAAGCGCCCGCCGCCGCTGCAGCCCGCGCCAAGGCGGCGCCGAGGAAGACCAAGACCGCCGCAAAAAAGCGCTAACGCGCTTTAACCTCCGCGCCCTTGTCGCGCCCGAGGATGACGGTGTCGGCAAGCCCGATGAATAGCCCATGCTCGACCACGCCGGGGATGGCGGCGAGCGCCTGCGCCAGCGCCTCCGGATCGCCGATGCGCCGGGCGTGTGCGTCGAGGATGTAATTGCCACCGTCTGTAACTACCGGCTCGTTGGCCTTGCCGCTGGTGCGCAAGCTTACCTCATCGCCGGCGCAACCGGTGTCGCGCAGCGCCGCCCGCACCCGCTCGAGCGTCAGCGCAAAGCCGAACCGGATCGTCTCCACCGGCAGCGGAAACGCGCCCAATGTCTCAACCCACTTGGTCTCGTCGGCGATCACCACCATCCGCGCCGAGGCGGCGGCAACGATCTTCTCGCGCAACAGCGCACCGCCGCCGCCTTTGATCAGGCGAAAGGCGGTATCGACCTCGTCGGCGCCGTCGATATCGAGATCGATGGCGCTCACCTGGCTGATCTCCACAAGCGGCACCCCGACTTGTTCAGCGAGCGCCCGGGTGGCTTCCGAAGTGGGCACGCCGCGGACGCGCAAACCCTGTCGCACGCGCTCACCCAGCAGGCGCACGAAATGCGCAGAGGTCGAGCCGGTGCCCAACCCCACAACCATGCCGTCCCTGACGAAGTCCAGCGCCGCCAGCGCTGCGTTGTACTTGGCGAGATCGGCGCTCACGATTTGCCCTCCTTCGCTCTCTGCTTGCGGTTGCGAAACGCATCGGCCCAGCCCTCGATATCGCGCTGCTTGCCGCGCGCCACCGCCAAGGCCCCTGCGGCCACATCCTTGGTGATGACGCTGCCGGTGCCGGTGATGGCGCGTGCGCCGACGCTGACCGGCGCCACGAGCGCGGTGTCGGCGCCGATGAACGCGTCCTCGCCAATCGTGGTGCGATATTTGTCGAAGCCGTCGTAATTGCAGGTGA
>CAZNTI010000539.1:0-1567 GCA_964575885.1 uncultured Terricaulis sp. | reverse complement strand
CGAAGTTGCGGCCCGACGACATCGGGTAGATCAACATCGCCTTGATCAGTTTGTCGGGACCGATGATGTACACGGTGCGCACTGTGGCGTTGGTCGCGGCGGTGCGGCCTTCCGACCCGCCCTCGGTATCGGCCGGCAACATATCGTAAAGTTTGGCGACATTGAGATCGTGATCGCCGATCATCGGATAGCGCACGTCGCCGCCGGTGACATCGCGAATGTCGGCGCGCCAGCGCTCATGATCGGCGACCGGGTCGACCGACAGGCCCATGACCTTCACGTTCCGCTTCGCGAACTCCGGTTCGAGCTTCGCCAGGTAACCCAATTCGGTCGTGCAGACCGGGGTGAAGTCCTTCGGATGCGAGAACAGAATGGCGTAGCCGTCGCCGATCCAATCGTGGAAGCGGATGCGCCCATGTGTCGTGTCGGCTTCGAAATCTGGGGCTTTGTCGCCGATGCGAAGCGCCATGACAGGCCTCCTTAAACCAGTGCGATACGCCTAGCACGCTCGCGCCGGCCTAGCCAGAATGCTTGCTAAACCGGGACTTAACCTCGCGCTCCTATGCCGTTAAGCCGACGCTCGGAGGGCTTTCGTGAACGCCATTGCAGCCTGGTTTGCCGCCCACCCGTTGCGGCCGGCGTCCGCGGCGATCGCGGCGATCCTGCTGCTGGGCGCGGGTGCGGCGGTCACCGACCTGCCCAGGCTCGACCGCGATTGGTACCCCTATCTTGGGCGCACCGCGCAGGTCGAAGTCACTCATGGCGCTTTCGCAGTGACCCCGGTCAGCGACTGGAGCTACGACGCGCGCGGCGTCGCCGCGGAGAGCTACCGCGACGCGGCATTTGCGATGAGCGAATTGCGCGAGGTGTGGTTCATGCTTGAGCCGCAGCCCGGATCGCAACTGGCGGCGCACACTTTGCTGCTGTTCGAGTTCGAAGACGATCGCCTGCTTGGCCTCACCATCGAGGCGCGCCGCGAGCGCGACGAAGATTATTCCGCCGTCAGCGGCCTCTTCAACGCTTTCGAACTCGCTTACGTGTGGGGCAGCGCGCGCGATTTCCTTACCCGGCGCGCCGTGATGCTGGATCACGAGGTGTTCGTCTACCCCGTCGCCATCAGCGACGAACAGAAGCAGGTATTGCTGCGCCGGCTGCTTGAGCGCACCGACGCGCTCGAGCGTCAGCCGCGCTACTACAATACGATAGTCTCCAATTGCACCAATGAACTGGCCAAGGCTGCCGGCTTCGACTGGGCTCCCGCCTTCGTGCTCACCGGTCGCTCGGACGAGTATTTGTTCAGGCGCGGCATCATTCCCGGCGAGAGCTTCCCCGCCGCGCACCGCCGCTCGGACCTGACCGGCTTCATCAAGGCGCTAAACCTGGCGCCGGCGGAGCGCTTCGACGCTGAATTGTTGGCCGAGCTGCGCCGTCGCCATGCGCGCTGAACCTATTGGTCGCGGCTCAGCGCCGCTGCTGCTGCGAGCACCACGCCGAACGCCGCCATCGCGCCGATCACGAACCAAACGAACCAGTGCAGCTCCATAGCGCACCTCCAGGACCCAGCCTG
>CAZNTI010000538.1:0-1572 GCA_964575885.1 uncultured Terricaulis sp. | reverse complement strand
CGATGGTCAGGTAGCCCGCCGAGACATCGACCCCGCCCGGGGTCGGGGCGGCCCATGCGTCAACCACCCCGAGCGTCGGTTGTTCGTTCGAGGCGGAGGGCGCGGGCGCGCCGCAGGCCGCGGCGAGCGAGAGCGCGATGAGGACAATCCAAGTTCGCATCCTCTGTCCATGAGGCAGAGCCGGGGTGGCTGCAAGGCGGCGCCTTGCCGCGCGAAGCCCCGATTCCGCAAGCGGTTGAACGCCGCCTCCGCGCGGTTTACCTGAGCGTTAGCCCGAAGGAGCAGCGACCATGTTCAAATTGCCCGATCTCCCCTACGCCGATACGGCGCTCGAACCGCACATGTCGCGTGAGACGTTCAGCTATCACCACGCCAAGCACCACGCTGCCTACATCAACAATATGAACGCTGCGCTGAAGGATCGCGCCGACGCGCCTGCGACACTGGAGGCGGTGATCGAGCTGGCTGAGCGCGAGCGCGATCAGAAACTTTTCAACAATGCCGCCCAGAGCTGGAACCACGCGTTCTTCTGGCACTCGCTGACACCCAGTTCGGGCGATCCCTCCGGCGATCTGAAAAGCGCGATCGAGAGCGCGTTCGGTTCGCTGGGCGAGTTCCGCACCCAATTCGCGGCCAAGGGCGCTGGCCACTTCGCCTCCGGCTGGGTGTGGCTCGCCGCCGACTCCGCCGGCAATGTGCAGCTCACCGACACCCACGACGCCGATACATTGGCCAACCGCGCCGGGCTCACGCCGCTGCTGGTGTGCGATGTCTGGGAGCACGCGTACTACGTCGACTATCGCAACGAGCGCCCGCGCTTCCTGAAAACGGTTTCCGAGCAGCTGCTGAACTGGGAGTTTGCCGCCAGCCAATACGCCGCGGCGCGCAACGGCGGGGCGGGGCGCTGGAGCTTCCCCAGCTAGCGGGAACCTCAGGGCAGTAACAGCGTTTCTCCGGAAGCCTTTTCACGGAGAAACGCAATGCTGTCTTGGGCTCTGATCTTCTTTGTCGTCGCGATCATTGCGGCGGTGTTCGGTTTCGGCGGCATCGCCTCCGCCTCGGCCGGCATAGCGCAGATTTTGTTCTTCGTCTTCTTGGTCCTGTTCGCCATCAGCTTGGTGATGGGCTTGGTCCGAAGGACTTAAGGGCGCACGGCTCGCCGGGGCGCACCGCATTTACCCGGCTCTGGATTGGCGTCATAACGGCGCAAAATTCAAGCCGGGAGACTAGGCGATGCGCGCCATCAATAACTTCATCAACGGCAAGAGCGCGGCTGCGGACGGCGGCCGCGCCGGTCGTGTTTTCGACCCCAACACCGGCGCTCAGCAGGCGGAGGTCGTCTTCGCCTCTGCGCGTGACGTTGACGCTGCAGTCGCGGCGGCCTCAGCGGCGTTCCCGGCCTGGGCGGCGACCAATCCGCAGCGGCGGGCGCGGGTCATGTTCGCGTTCAAGGCGCTGGTCGAGAAGCACATGGACGAACTGGCGCTGCTGCTCTCCTCCGAGCACGGCAAGGTCATCGCAGACAGCAAGGGCGATATCCAGCGCGGGCTCGAAGTGATCGAGTTCGCCTGC
>CAZNTI010000537.1:0-1583 GCA_964575885.1 uncultured Terricaulis sp. | reverse complement strand
TGGTCGGATGTCGCCACCGCGGCGCCGGGACAGGGCGTCGTCGAAAGCGAGGAGCAGCGCCGCGCCGAATTGCTGGAGTGCCTCGCCTATTTCATGAATCTCTGGTCCGAACGCGCCGCCGCGGCGCCGCGCAACGACCTGATCTCGATGCTGGCGCATGGGCCAAGCACTAAAAACATGCCGAGCCAGGAATTTCTCGGCAACCTGCTGCTGCTCATCGTCGGGGGCAACGACACCACGCGCAATTCCATCACCGGCAGCGTCTATGCGCTGAACAAGTTTCCCGAACAGTACAAGAAGCTCAAGGCCAACCCGGCGCTGATCCCTGCGCTGGTCTCGGAAACGATCCGCTGGCAGACGCCGCTTGCGTTCATGCGGCGCACCGCCATCGACGATGTCGAGCTGGGCGGCAAGCTGATCAAAAAGCACGACAAGGTGGTTATGTGGTACGTTTCGGGCAATCGCGACGAAGAGGTGATCGCCAATCCGAACAGCTTCGACATCGAGCGCCCCAATGTGCGCCACCATCTCTCGTTCGGGTTCGGCATACATCGCTGCGTGGGCAACCGCCTGGGCGAGATGCAGCTGCGCATCGTCTGGGAGGAAATCCTCAAACGCTTCGATCATATCGAAGTGCTGGATGAGCCGCGGCGGGTGTTTTCTTCGTTCGTGAAAGGCTACGAGCATCTGCCGGTGCGGATCGCCGCTTGACGGGCGCCCGCATAGGCCGTTGATGCGCCTATGAGCAGCCCTGAAGCGCCCAGCGAACAAGAACCCGACACGCTTGGCGAGGTTCTCGACGAGGTCCAGGAGGAAGTGGATCGCGGCGCCGCTGCGCCCGACATGACCATGGGCGAATTGCTGAACGCGGTGGGGCGGCAATCGTACGGACCGCTGCTGCTGATCATCGGCCTGTTCGCGATTTCGCCCGCCACCATCGTACCCGGCATGACCTGGTTCGCCGCAGCGCTGACCCTGCTGGTCGCGGGCCAAATGGCGCTTGGGTTCAAGCATGTGTGGCTGCCGGGCTGGGTGCTGCGCGCCAAAGCGCCGCGCCCGCTGGTGCGGGCCGGCGTGCGCAAGGCGCGCGAATGGACAAGCTTCGTGGACGGGTTGCTCAGGCCGCGGCTGACGATCCTGAGCCGGCCGCCGTTCGTGAACCTGATCGCGCTGTTCTGCATCGCCGCGGCGCTGATCACGTTTCCGCTGGGACTGATCCCGTTCGCGCCGCTGGCGCCGGGGCTTGCGGTGGTGTTCTTCGGGCTGGGCATGACGGCGCGCGACGGGCTGTGGCTGGCGCTCGGGGCGCTGGCGGTCGGGGGCGCGGGCTGGCTTGCGGCGCCGCTGATTTTGTAGACCGATTTCGAAGACTTTCGGGTCCTGGCTCCCTATATTGGGGGATGGTTTCCGACACGATTCGACGCTCATGAACGCGCCCCAGAACGCACCCGCGGCCGCGCCTGAATACGGTGCGGATTCCATCAAGGTTCTCAAAGGCTTGGACGCTGTCAGAAAGCGTCCGGGGATGTATATCGGCGACACCGACGACGGTTCGGGTCTGCACCACATGATCTATGAAGTGG
>CAZNTI010000536.1:0-1588 GCA_964575885.1 uncultured Terricaulis sp. | reverse complement strand
GGTCGCTCCCGACGCGGTGTTGAGCAAAGCATTCAGAAGCGGCCAATCGGAAACCGCGTCGCTGCCGTCCTGCATCTTTTCGGTTTCGCGGTTGGGCGAAGCGACCGAGCCCGAGTCGAGATGATCGCGGCCGATCACGATCGGCCCGATCTCGCCGCGCCCCACCATTTCGTTGAACGCCAACCCCAAGCGATGGCGTTGACCAAGTCCGACCCAGCAGATGCGCGCCGGCAAGCCGTGGAAGGCGATGCGGTCGCGCGCCATGTCGAGCCATCGGTGCAGATGCGGATCGCCGGGTATGAGTTCCCTCACCTTGGCGTCGGTCTTGGCGATGTCATCGGGATCGCCGCTCAGCGCGGCCCAGCGGAAGGGGCCGACGCCGCGACAGAACAATGGCCGCACATAGGCCGGCACAAAGCCTGGATAGGCGAAAGCGTCTTCGACGCCCTGGTTTTTGGCCACCTGGCGAATGTTGTTGCCGTAGTCGACGGTGGGAACGCCCATGCGGTGATAGGCGAGCATCGCCTCGACATGCACGGCGATCGAAGCGCGCGCCGCCTCGCGCACGGCGTCGGGATTCTGCGCACGGGTTTGCACCCAACGCTCGACGCTCCAGCCGGCCGGCAAATAGCCGTTGACCAGATCGTGAGCGGACGTCTGATCGGTCACGGCGTCAGGGCGCACGCCGCGCCTGACCAATTCCGGCAACAGCTCCGCGGCGTTGCCGAGCAATCCGACGGAAATCGCTTCGCCCTTGGCGCGCGCCGCGTCGATCATCGCCAAGGCGCCGTCGAGGGTCTCGGCGCGCCTGTCGAGATAGCGCGTCTGCAGCCGTTTATCGATGCGGTCGGATTGACACTCGATGGCGAGACATGAGGCGCCGGCCATAACCGCCGCCAGCGGCTGCGCCCCGCCCATGCCGCCGAGGCCCGCCGTCAGTATCCATCTGCCCGACCAGTCGCCGTCATAGTGCGTACGCCCCATTTCGGCGAAGGTCTCGTAGGTGCCCTGCACGATGCCTTGCGTGCCGATGTAGATCCATGAGCCGGCGGTCATTTGGCCGTACATCATGAGTCCCTTGCGGTCGAGTTCGTCGAAATACTCCCAGGTGGCCCAGCGCGGCGCCAGGTTGGAGTTGGCCAGCAACACCCGCGGCGCGTCGGCATGGGTCTGGAACACCCCGACCGGCTTGCCAGACTGGATCAGCAGCGTTTCGTCGTCCTCTAGCCGGCGCAACGTCTCGACAATGCGGTCGAACGCGACCCAGTCGCGCGCGGCGCGGCCGATGCCGCCATAGACCACCAGCTCCTCGGGATGTTCCGCCACCTCGGGATCGAGGTTGTTCATCAGCATCCTAAGCGCGGCTTCGCTCTGCCAGGACTTGCAGCTCCTCTGCAATCCGCGCGGCGCGCGGATGACGCGTGTTGGATCGCGGCGCGAATTCATCGGCAAGCTCCCAAAGACCGCGCATTAGCCCGCGGCACGCTGCGACGCAAATCTGCGCGCTGCGGATTGACCGCGCCGCTGCGGCGTTGTGATTTGCCCGCTGGAGGGCGCAATTTGAGCAAGCGAAAAGTGGACCCGCAAC
>CAZNTI010000535.1:0-1599 GCA_964575885.1 uncultured Terricaulis sp. | reverse complement strand
GGCGCCGGATCGGGCAATGTGCGCGTGAATGGCGGGGCCATCAGCAGCGCCTCGATCGACCTGGCGGGATCGGGCGACGTCGAAATCGCGGCCCCGGTGCGCGCGCTGACGGTATCGATCGTGGGCTCTGGCAGCGTCGATGTCGACGGCGAAGTGGGCGACATCGACGCCGACATCGCAGGCTCCGGCAGCGTCGACGCCCGCCGCGTCACAGGCTCGGTGCGTCGCGAGGTGATGGGGTCTGGCGAGGTGCGGGTGGGCGAGCGCGCCACGCCGCCTGCTGCCGCGCCTGCCCCCGCCCAAACTACGCCTTGACGGGGCCGACTCGCATCTGTATTTCACCCGCCTTCGAGCCGGCCGTAAGCTTCGCTTAGACGCGGTTCGTGAGCGCGCGGCCTCCTTCACAAAGCTTGTGGGGTGAGGCGCGGGGACCCAAGGGCCCCGCGCATCCGCGCCTTGCGAATGCCCGTCCCACGATAACAGCCGGCGCGAAACGCGCACAGAACGCTCGGCGCGGCCCTCGACGAGGGCGGCGCCGATGTTTTGGATTGGCAGGATTTGGATCGCGGTCGGGAAGTCTGGCGATGATGCAGCAAAATATCAGGATCAGGCTCAAGGCCTTCGATCACCGCACGCTCGATCTCTCTGCCAAGGAGATCGTGTCGACGGCCAAGCGTACCGGCGCCACCGTGATCGGCCCGGTGCCCTTGCCTACCCGCATCGAGAAATTCACGGTCAACCGCTCTCCGCACGTGGACAAGAAGAGCCGCGAGCAATTCGAGATCCGCACGTTTAAGCGGGTGCTCGACATCGTCCAGCCGACCCCCCAGACCGTCGACGCGCTCATGAAGCTCGATTTGTCGGCGGGCGTCGACGTTCAGATTCAAGTGATGGGTTGATCCTCATGGCCCATGAGCACTCTCAGCGCACCGGCGTTCTCGCACGCAAGGTCGGAATGATGCGGGTTTTCGCAGACGACGGCGCGCATGTGCCGGTCACTGTGCTTGATCTTGCGGGCTGCCAGGTGGTTGCGCGGCGCACCGTCGAGGCCGAGGAATACAAGGACGCGACCGGGGCCGCCGTCGCCCTGAGGCCCAAGAAGTCGCGCAAGAATGAAGGCCGCCAGAGCCCGCCGCGAGCGCCCAAGGCCGACGGCTATTCGGCGATCGTGCTCGCCGCCGGCAAAACCAAAGCCAAAAACAAGACGCAAGCCGAACGTGGTCAGTTCGCGCGCGCTAAGGTCGAGCCGAAAGAGGTGGTGCGCGAGTTCCGCGTGTCGCCAGATAATTTGTTGCCGGTCGGCGCCGAACTCAGCGCCGATCATTTCGTGCCCGGGCAAAAGGTCGACGTGGCCGGCGTATCGATCGGCAAGGGTTTTGCCGGCGCGATGAAGCGCTGGAACTTCGGCGGCTTACGCGCCACGCACGGCGTCTCCGTCTCGCACCGAAGCCACGGCTCCACGGGCCAGCGCCAGGATCCGGGTAAGGTGTTCAAAGGCAAAAAGATGGCCGGCCATCTCGGCGACGAGCGGGTGTCGGTTCAGAATCTGCAGATCGTCCGCGTCGATGCCGAGCGCGGACTTTTGTTTGTGAAGCGCGC
>CAZNTI010000534.1:0-1603 GCA_964575885.1 uncultured Terricaulis sp. | reverse complement strand
ATCTGGCCGTGGCTCATGTGCTGCCAATACAGCTGACCGGCAAAACGGTCCCCGAACTCGCGCTCCAGCGCCAGCGAAGTTCTGAAGAGATCGCGAGAGCCCAGCAGCTGGTTCTGGGCTTCATAGGCCGCGGCTTGCGTCGTGTTGTCGGGGAACGGATTGTCCAAAACGCCGTCGTGGATGATGTAGCCGAAGCCGGGTTCGAACGCCCAGCCGTCGGCGAACTCGATCCGCCACAGCAGCCCGACGCCCGCGAACGAAACCCCGTCGCCATCGACGTTGCCGTTGGCGACGATATACGGACGCGGCGAACCAAGGATGTTCAAGAACTCCGGCGAACTGAACGCGAGTTCGATCTCCGCGTTGGCGCCCTCCTTGCCGTCGACGATCTCGCCGGCGTCGAGGCGCAGGTTCTCGACATAGCCAAACCGCACCTCATCGACGCCGGCGTGCGCCGGCGCGATCAAGCCCGCGATCGCCATCATCAGCGTCGAACCCAGCAGCTTCAGCTTCATGAAGCGTCGTCCCCCACGTCAATTGCTGAGCAACAACACGTAGGGCGTTGCGGGGTTCCCTAGAAGCGCAGCAGCTTGGCGTAGCGCACCTGAGGCAGCGCCATGATCGCGCTCATCACCTCGTTCGGCAGCGCCTGGTCGACGCCAACGAGCGCGATCGCCTCGCCGCCCGCGCCCTCGCGGCCCAGATGGAAGGTGGCGATGTTGACGCCGGCATCGCCCAAGAGCGTGCCCAGCGCGCCGATAAAGCCCGGCTTGTCGGAATTGTTCACGTAGAGCGTCGCGGCGTGGAACGGCGCTTCGAGCGCCATGCCCTTGACCTCCACGATGCGCGGCTGGCCCGCGATCAAAGCGCCTGCCAGCGTGCGCCAGCCGCCGCCGGTTTTCACTTTGATGCGGATCAAGCTGTCATAGGTGGGGCTGTCATTGCGGGTGGATTCTGTAAGCGGCACGCCGCGCTCCTTCAGCAGCGCCGGCGCCGACACCACGTTCACGTCCTGTAGGAGCGGGCGCAGCACCCCCGCCAGCGCCGATGCGGTGAGCGGCTTCATATTGAGGGCGGCGACCTCGCCTTCATACTCGATCTCCACCTCTTCGAGCCCGTCGTCGACGATTTGGCCGGCGAAGGCGCCCAGCCTCTCCGCCAGCGCGGCGAACGGCTTCAGACGCGGCGCCTCCTCGGCGGAGATCGAGGGCATGTTAAGCGCGTTGGTCACGGCGCCGGTGAGCAGATAGTCGCTCATCTGCTCGGCCACCTGCAGCGCGACGTTCTCCTGCGCCTCGTTGGTGGAGGCGCCCAGATGCGGCGTGGCGATGAAGTTCGGCGCGCCAAACAGCACGTTCTCCTTCGCCGGCTCCACCGTGAACACATCGAACGCCGCCGCCGATACATGACCGCTGTCGAGCAGCGCGCGCAGCGCCTGCTCGTCCACCAGCCCGCCGCGCGCAGCGTTGACGATCATTACCCCGGGCTTGGTCTTGGCCAGATTCTCGGCGGAGAGGATGTTCCTGGTTTTCTCGGTCATCGGCACATGCAGCGAGATCACATCCGCGCGCGCCAACAGTTCGTCGAGTTCTACCTTCTCTAC
>CAZNTI010000533.1:0-1603 GCA_964575885.1 uncultured Terricaulis sp. | reverse complement strand
GCGAACGACTGGGCGCTGCCGCGCGCCTCGAACGCTCGCTCAGCTACCAGAACCCCACGCTCAGTCTGGGCTATCGGCGGTTTGAGGATCGCGACGGCGATGGCGCGCTGGTGGCGGGCTTTTCAATTCCGCTCGGCCTGTTCAATCGCAATCAAGGCTCGGTGGCGCGCGCGCAAGCTGAGCAGCGCCGCGCCGAATTCAACCTGGAAGCCGGACGACGCGCCATCGCACGCGAATTTGCGGCGCTGGAGCGTGCCTTATCCAGCGACGCAGCCGCCGTGCGCAGCACTGAGCAAGATGTCATCCCACAGGCCGAGCGCGCGCTTGCACTTGCGCAGGACGGCTACAATCAGGGCGCATTTTCCTATCTCGACGTGCTCGAAGCCCAACGCGCGCTGTCCAATGCGCGCCAAGCGCGCGTCGAGGCGCTCCGTTCTTACCATTCCAATGAAGCGGCGCTCGACCGTTTGACGGCCCGGTTCGCCGAAACCCTGCCCGGCCAGGAGATTCACCCATGAAGACGACGTTGCGAATACTCCACCTCGCGGCAGCTCTTGCGCTCGCCGCACCGATAATTGCGTGCAGCGGCGGCGCGCCAAACGCTGAAGGCGAACAGACTGGAGCAGATTATGAACGCGGCCCGCACAATGGCCGCATGCTGCGCGACGGAGATTTCGCGGTCGAGGTGACCGTCTTTGAAGACGGCGTGCCGCCGGAGTATCGGATGTACGCGTATCTGAACGACGAACCGCTTGATCCACGGCAAGTGCAATTGACAACGACAATCACGAGGCTCGGCGGCCAAACAACGCAATTTAGTTTTTCGCCACAGGCAGATTTTCTGCGTGGAAACGCGACTTTGGTGGAGCCGCACTCCTTTGATGTCGTGGTGCGCGCTGTGCACGCGGGCCAGACGCATGACTGGTCTTTTGACTCTTATGAAGGGCGCACAACGATCGCGGCGGTCCAGGCCGAAGCCGCTGGAATCGTGGTGGAGCAAGTCGGCGCGGCGACGCTAGAAGAAATCGTCGCGTTGTCCGGGCGCGTGGAGTTGCAGCCGCAGTGACGCGCAGATGTCACCGCGTGCTATCCGGGGCGCATCGTCACCATGACCAAGGCGATCGGCGAGCGCGTGCGTCGAGGCGAGACGTTGGCGCGCGTCACATCGAGCGAGAGCCTCCAAACCTATACCATCCCTGCGCCGATCTCCGGCGTAGTGATGGCGCGCAATGCCAATGTCGGCGACGTCGCCGGTGTTGCGCCCATTTATGTCATTGCCGACACCACGCGTGTTAACGCCGCGTTCTATGTCTATCCGCGCGATGCCGAGCGCCTGCGCGCAGGCCAGGCCGTGACGGTGCGCAATCTCGGCGGCGAGCAGAGCGTGCGCGGGACAATTGAGGCCATTTTGCCGTCCGCTGACATGATGACGCAAACCATCGTGGCGCATGTCGCGTTGCCGAACGCAGATGGCGCGTGGCGGCCAGGTCAAGCCGTTGAAAGCGAGGCGGTGGTGGCGACGCACGCGGCGCCGCTTGCGGTTCGATCACGGGCCTTGCAGCGCTTTCGGGATTTCACCGTCTTTTATGCACGGGTCGGCGAG
>CAZNTI010000532.1:0-1609 GCA_964575885.1 uncultured Terricaulis sp. | reverse complement strand
CGGCGGCACGGTGTTTCTGGCGCGCCCGGGGGCGCTTTCAACGCCGCTGGACCGGCCCCGCTCCTGGGGCGAGTGTGCGGCTGCCGGTTACCGCGCCTGCGGCCGCGTCGCGGTGCGCCTGGACGCGGTCGAGCGCCTCGCCGAGGCGCTGGCGGCCGAGCCCGCGCCGGACGATCCCGCATTGGCGCGATTGATCGCGCGGCCGCTGCGCGAACTTCCCGGCGTGCTGGGTGCGTTGGGCTACAGACGCAGCGCCGCGGAAGCGCAGGGCGACGTGGCGCGCTGGGGCATGGTCGCCCGCAAGGGCCGCAAGCCTTCGCGCGCCCCGGCCAAGGACAACGCCTTTGCTACGCTGCCGGAGCTGCTGTCGGGCCGCGACGTCCCTCGCCGCCGCAAGGGCGCGCGTGCTTGAACGCCCCGGCACGCCAACGGATCGATCTCTGGCTTTACCGCGCCCGCTTGCTGAAGACGCGCGCGGCGGCGACCCGGCTGGTCAGCGAAGGCGGCGTGCGCCTGGCGCAGGGCGGCGCTTTGCGGCGGCTTGAGAAGCCCTCCGTGGAGGTTGGGGCCGGCGATACGCTGATGTTCATCCTGAACGGCAGGATGGTGGCGCTGCGGGTTCTGGGGGTAGGGCCCCGGCGCGGACCGCCCGCCGAGGCGCGCCAGCTCTATTGTGAAGTTGACGCAGACGCGCTTGCTTGACGCGGTGGGCGACGCTGGTCATTTGAGCCCCAGCTGATCGGAACCTGCGCCCATGACCTACATCGTCACCGACGCCTGCGTGCGCTGCAAGTACATGGATTGCGTCGAGGTTTGCCCCGTCGATTGCTTCTATGAGGGCGCGAACTTCCTGGTGATCCACCCCGATGAATGCATCGACTGCGGCGTCTGCGAGCCGGAATGCCCAGTCGATGCGATCAAGCCTGACACCCAGGACGAAGCGGACGGCAAGTGGCTCAAGGTAAACACCGAGTTCGCCAAGGTCTGGCCCAACATTACCACCAAGGGCACGCCGCCGGCCGACGCCGACGCGTTCAAGGACGAAACCGGCAAGTTCGAGAAATACTTCAGCGCCGACCCCGGCGTCGGGGACTAACACGTGCTTCACGTCGGCGCTTCAAATCCGCCGAATACTGTGCTATACAATCAGCTCATACTTCGAGGCGCGCTGTGTCGCGCCGGTATTCGGATCAGGTCCATAGCGCTCATCTGAAACAGCGCAGAGCTTAAGCATTTCGCGGGCGGGGCGATGCCGCCCGGATATGTTTCGCTTTGCGCGGCGCGCGCTCGGGCCGATTCGGCTGCCTGAAGACAGGACAAGAACGGAGTCGCCTGAATGCAAGCAACCAACGCCGCGCCCTCGAACGCCTTTCGCCCCGGTGACCATATCGTCTACCCCGCGCACGGCGTCGGCCGGGTCATGGGGGTAGAGAAGCAGGCGGTGGCGGGCATCGATCTCGACGTGTTCGTGATCTCGTTCGAGCAGGACAAAATGACCCTGCGGGTGCCGACAACCAAGGCGAAATCGTGCGGCATGCGCCCGCTCGCGTCCGGCGAAGTGGTCGATCAGGCGATGAAGACGCTGCAGGGGCGCCCGCGCATCAAGCGC
>CAZNTI010000531.1:0-1613 GCA_964575885.1 uncultured Terricaulis sp. | reverse complement strand
GGATGCCGCGCAGCCCTGCGGGCGCTTGGCGTCCCATGGCATCCGTCACATTGGCGCCGACGTCGCCGCCCTGGGCGACATAGCTCGTATAACCGAGGCGCTGCATTAGCACCGCCCATGCGCGGGCGATGCGCTGAGAGTTCCAACCGAGCTCGGTCGGTTCGGCCGAAAAGCCGTACCCAGGCAACGACGGCAGCACCAAGTGAAACGCATCGGCAGCTGTTCCACCGTGCGCGGTTGGATCGGTCAGCGGACCGATCGTGTCCAGCATCTCAATGACCGAGCCGGGCCAGCCGTGGGTCATGATCAGCGGCATCGCATTCTCATGCTGGGATCTGACGTGGATGAAGTGAATATCGACCCCGTCGATGTTGGTCTTGAAGTGCGGGAAAGCGTTCAGTCTTGCCTCGCACCTGCGCCAGTCGTATTCGCTGGTCCAATAGCGGGCGAGCGCGCGCATCGTCGCCAATTGAACGCCTTGCGAGCGATCCTGGACGAGTTCGCCGCTGGGCCATCGCGCCGCGCGCACGCGCGAGTTGAGGTCATCGAGTGCTGACTCCGGAAAGCTCACGCGGAACGGGCGGACGGCGTTGTTCGCGGTGCTCATGTTTATCTCCTGTTGGGGTGCGGCCAAGGCCGGCGTTGACGCCAAGGCGGCGCTCGCCATGGCTAAGGCGATGCTCTCGCGACGGCTCATAAGCGTCGTCTGCGGCGGGGCAGGGTCGGTCATGGCTCATGTCTCCGGCGTCGCTCAACCGGATTGGAAGAGCTGTCGACATCACAACAGGAGGATGGAGGTTCGGGTATTGGACGAAGGTCTCGCCGACACCATCGTATCAGTGGGATCCGATGGTAGGCGCGTTAGGTGCGAACGGCGTCTGCGCCTATTCGCGAAAACAAGGAACAGAGAACGAAACCGTCGCGCCTGGGCCATCGTTCAAAGTCGCCCACAGGCGGCCATGATGGTTCTCAATAATCGAGCGGCTCACCGCAAGCCCGACACCCATGCCGGCAGGCTTTGTGCTGAAAAAGGGTTCACACAGCTTTTCTGCGTTGCCCGGGTCGAAGCCAACGCCCGCATCCATCACGCTCAATCGCAGCGAACCGTCTTCTTCCTGTTCGGTTTTGATCAGCACCTCTCGTGGACGGTCTTCGACCGTCACCATCGCGTCCAATGCGTTGCGCAACAGATTCAGAACGACTTGCTGTAGTTGAACGCGATCCGCTGCGGCAAGCGGAAGGTCGGAGGCAAAGTCCGATCGCAAGGTGGCACGGCTATTCTGGATCTCGCCAATCGATAGCGTAACGATCTCTCTCGCCGCTTCATTCAGATCTACTGGCTCGAAAACAGGCGCCTTGTTGGTGAAGAGAGCGCGCAGCCGCGCGACAACCTGCGAAGCGCGGTCGCCATCTCGTATTGTGCGCCGGACCGCCTCCTGTGCGCCCGTGAGGTCTTGCGGCTCGCTGGTCATCATGCGCAAGCAGGTGCTGCAATTGGCCATTATCCCTGTCAGCGGCTGATTGAGTTCGTGCGCAATCGATGCCGACAATTGCCCCAGCGCCGCTATTCGGTTGGCGTGAGCGAGCTCGAGTTGAAGGGTCTGCAATTCATC
>CAZNTI010000530.1:0-1613 GCA_964575885.1 uncultured Terricaulis sp. | reverse complement strand
GATCGTCGCGGTGCTGCAGCGGCGCTTTCCAGAGATCGCCGCGCCGCACAAGGAGGACATCTGCTACGCCACCACCAACCGCCAGGACGCGGTCAAGGCGATGGCGCGCGAGGCGGATCTGGTGCTGGTGATCGGCTCGCCCAAATCCTCCAATTCGGTGCGCCTGGTCGAAGTCGCCAAGCGCGCCGGCGCGCGCGACGCGCGTCTGGTTGGGGCCGCCGAGGACGTGGACTGGGCCTGGTTCGAGGCGGTGCGCACAGTGGGCGTCACCGCCGGCGCGAGCGCCCCGGAGGATCTGGTGGAGGCGCTGATCGCCGCGATCGCCGCGCGCTTCGACGCGCAGGTGGAGGAAGTGCGGGTCACCCAGGAGGACGTCGTCTTCAAGCTGCCGCGGGTGCTGGCGGAGTGAGCGGCGCAACCACCGTGCGTTGCCTAATACCGGTTTGCGTCTAGAGTACAGCCTTGGTGAGGCTGGGACGGATGGCGCAGGTCTTCGTATCTTATTCGCATCTCAACGTCCGCCAGGTCGGACGCATTGTCGATGGCTTGAAGGCCGAAGGCTATTCGCTGTGGTGGGACGAGCGGCTGCGCTCGGCCGACGATTACGGGCGCGATATTGAAGCCGCACTCGACCAGGCGCGCTGCGTGGTCGTGGTGTGGTCGTCCTCGGCGCGCAACTCCCTGTGGGTGCGGGCGGAAGCCAACGCGGCGCTCGAACAGGACAAGCTGGTGCAGGTCGCCGCCGACAGCGCCAAGCCGCCGCTGCCGTTTACGATGCTGCAGCTTTTGGATCTGTCGCGTTGGCGCGGCGACCGCGAGGCGCTGGAATGGCAGAAGCTGCCCGAGAGCATCAATAGCGTCATCACCCGCCAAGACGGGCCGCTGGTGCGCTACCGGAGCGTGGATCGGCAGGGCGCGTTTCTCGCCCCCGAGATCGCGGTCGGGGTGGGCTCGCTGGGGCTGATCGCGCTGGTCGCGGGGCTCACCATCGCCATGCTCAATGCGCCGGGCGGCGCCGACATCATCGGTTCTGCGAGTTTTGCCGCCTTCGCCGCCGCCAGCCTCGGGCTTGGCTACATGCTGCTGCGCATCGTCGAAATCGGCTTGGCTTCAAGGGGGCGTGCATGAGCCAGGACGACAATAGCGGCGTCGGCGCCACGCCGCAGAACTGGGGCGCGGGCGCCGTGCCGCAGATCATCTACGCTGGCCCCACCGAAACAGCGCAGCCAACGGCGGTGCGTTCGTTCGTGCGCAGCGCCTGGACTGTCCTCGTGTTTCAGCTCCTGGCGGCGGGCGCCGCGGTGGCGGTAACTGGATTTGCGGCGTTGCAGGTGCGTCCGCTCCTGGAGCAGCGCGCGCAGCTGAGCGCCGATGTCGCCACCCTCGAAGAGACGCGCGCCGGCCTCGACGCCGAAATCGCACGCCTGCAGCAGAGCCTTTCGGTGTCGCGCCAAGAGGCGCGCGCGCGCGCCGCGCCGATCATTCGCGAAGGCATCAATCTTTATCAATCCGGCCAGTACCAGGCCGCGATCGAGGCCTATGATCACGCGCTCGCGCTCGATCCCGGCAACGCCTACGTGCTCGACATCCGCAGCTATTCGCAGTTCAAGCTT
>CAZNTI010000529.1:0-1615 GCA_964575885.1 uncultured Terricaulis sp. | reverse complement strand
TCTCCACTAGCGCGACTTTAATCTCGGATGTTGAAGCCCCAGTGACACCGCAGCTGTGAAGAAACCCCATTCTCCCTCAAACCAGGTGGCGGGCGGCCGGAATGGGCCAGCGTAGGGCGTTGAGCGAAATTCCGCGACTGGCGTAGTCGATCCAAAGCTGCCGGCCGCGCCCTACTTCGTTGAATGGCTCACGATCGCCGAAAGCGGCCGCAGAACGAAAAGGCTCCGCCGCACCGCTCGCCAAATATTGGTTGCATCCCGATGCGATGAACGCTAAAACGCATTCATTGCGTTGCAATGCAGCCAATAGACGGAGGGCGCGATATGACGAAGACTGAAGCCGGCGCGGAAGCCCATGAAAGTCATTACGTGCTGGGCGAGACGCTGCGCCCAATGCTCACCAACGCCATGGGATCAGCCATCGAAATATTCGACACCAAAGGCATCCCGGGCGGCGGCCCGCCCCCGCACACGCATGCTTGGGAAGAAATCTATGTGGTGCTTTCTGGTGAGATGGAGGTCGTCGTGGATGGCCAGACTGCGCGCCTCCGTCCCGGCGACTTCGCGCACGTTCCCGCGAACACCCCCCACGGCTACACCACGATCGACCACACGCACTTTCTCACGATCGTGAGCAAGGGCAACGCATCCAAGTTCTTCAAACAGGTTTCCACCGAAGTGGAAATGAACCCGCCTGACATCCCCGGCATTTTGCGGGTTGGCGCAGAACACGGAATTACCTTCCTCTCGTGAGCAAGGCGCGCTCATACACAAGTCCGAAGCGAGAGGCCCAGGCCCTCGCCACGCGCACAGCCATCCTTGAGGCTTTCGCCGAGCAACTCTCGGAGCCGGGGCGCGACAAGCTCTCGCCCAGCGAGGCGGCGCTACGCGCCGGCGTTTCGCTGCGCACAGTGCACTTTCATTTTCCGAACGAGGGAAGCCAAGTCGCCGCACTCGGAGAGTGGTTTGACAAAGTACTCTATCCCAACGGCGTCACGCTCGTGTCAGGACCCGACGATCTACCCCGCTACTTCCGCGACATTCATCGCATGGCGCTCAAGCATCCCATCAGCCGCGCGTTAGCGTCGGATCGGGGCGTCTGGCGTGAGATTCGCGAGTCGCGTCGCGCCAAGCGGCTAGAAGCCATCCGAAAAGCCGTCAAAGCCGTCGGCGCGCCGCCCCGCGCCACCGCTGATGCCACGGCGATGCTGCTCAGCCTTTCCGGTGCCGACGCGTCATGGCCGCTGCACGACCACGGGCTGCCGCTTGAACGCATACCGGACGTGATTGCCAACACCGTGGCGCTTATCATCGATCAGCTGAGCGCACAGGCCAAGAAGTAGCGGCGGCTCGGTTTCGCCAGATCGCGAACGCAGCCCTCGCGGCCAAAACGCGTGCATCTCAGGAATGGCTCACTCGACCCACTCCTGTCACCGGTAATGCTTCGGGCCCCTCGGCGCGATGTCGCCGAAGGCGGTCATTTGCCGGCTATCGAAGCAGTTGACTTGCGTTCCTATCCGCAATATTTTGCGCAAATGTTTGCGCTTTCCTTCTTGGGTCCTAACCGCGATGCATTCGTCGCGCATCTTGCCGATCGGCTGAGTGCGGCGATCTG
>CAZNTI010000528.1:0-1615 GCA_964575885.1 uncultured Terricaulis sp. | reverse complement strand
TGACCGACGCCAGGAGCGCCAGCCGAACGCCACTCGCTCAGCGGGAACTCCAGCCGGCGGTCGTCGGCGGACAGCAACACGCCGCGCCCGTCAACAACGCCCAGGATCGTGCCGCGCATGCGTTCGCCTCCGGCTGTAAGGGGTACTAGACGGCCCCGACCGCGCCGTCACCCCGCGTCGGGGGCTTGCACTTCGGCGCGCGCGCGGCTTCAACGCCCGCATGCAGCATTTGATCGATGGCTACCGCGCCTATCGCGCGACCCGCTGGCCCGAGTTACGGGAACTTCACCGGCGTCTGGCGGAGCGTGGGCAAGCGCCGCGTGTTCTGGTGATCGCCTGTTCGGACAGCCGGGTTGATCCGGCCACCATTTTCAACGCCGATCCAGGCGAGCTGTTTGTCATTCGCAACGTCGCCAACTTAGCGCCGCCCTGCGAGCGCGGGCTCGGCCTGCACGGCATCAGCGCCGCTATCGAATTCGCGGTGCTGCAGCTTAAGGTGGAAACCGTTCTCGTGCTCGGCCACGCGCAATGCGGCGGGGTGGCGGCGGCGCTTGCCGAGCGTCCTCGCGATCCGAACTCGTTTCTGGACGCCTGGATTGGGCTCTTAGACCCTGCAAAAGCCCGAATTCCAGCCGACACCCACAACGCCCAATCGGCGCTTGAGTACGAGTCCATCCGCGTGACGCTCGAAAACCTGCAGACGTTCCCTTTCGTCGCCGCCGCCATGCGGGAGCGCAGCATGCAGCTCGCCGGAGCGCGCTACGGCGTGGCCGACGGCGGTTTGGAGCTGCTCGATCCCGCTACCGGCGCCTTTCGCTCGGTGCTTTGATGCGAATTCACCCCTGTTTGGCGATGGGAGGTATTGCACTGCGAGGTTCCGTGCTATCAGCCACTTCCCGGGGACGTAGTGCGGGGCGCAGGAGACGTCATGGCTGACGTGCTCATCGTTTGTGTCCGAGAGGACGAACCGCAAGCCAAAGCGCTTGCAGAGATGTTTGAGGCCGCCGGTTTCTCGATCGGCGGCGCACCTTCCAACGACGCTGGCTTGCGCTCCAGCGGCGCAGGCGTGGTGGTGTGGTCGCAGGCCTCGATCCGCTCTCGTCCGTTCCTGGACGCGGCGCAGCGGGTGATCAATGCTAACAAGGCCGTGGTCGCGAGCCTGATCGAGCCCCCGCCGCCATCCAGCATCGGCGACTCCCCCGCCTTCGATCTATCCCGCTGGGACGGCGACCCCAACGATCCCGCTTTGGATCCGCTCTTTTTCGCTGTCGATCGCATGGTGAATTCCGCGCGTGCCGCGGTAACGGGCGGCCCTGCCGCAGCGGAGTTCGACGAGCCGCCGCCGGCGCCGCGCGCGCCACCGCCGCCGCCCTTCCGCGAGTCGCAACCGAATTACCGCGAACCTCCCCAGACCTATCGCGAACCGCCTCGCGCGGATCCGCTGGATGCGGAGGCCGAGCACTGGCGCGCCATTCGTGACAGCCGAGACCCGTCTGATTTTATGGATTATTTGTCGCGATACGGGCCTCAAGGCACGTTCGCGGAGGTGGCCGAGCTGCGGCTGAAGCAATTGTCCGGCGCGGCCGAGCGGCCCGCCGCACCGCGCCAGCCGGCT
>CAZNTI010000527.1:0-1620 GCA_964575885.1 uncultured Terricaulis sp. | reverse complement strand
CGACAAGCGCCGTCAGCTTAGTGTTCTCGATCATCGCGCGCTCCGTGACGGGCAAACCCGGAGCATAAGCGATTCGGGGGTGTGGGAGGGGGTTCAAAGCCTCTCCCAAAGGCGCCATGTCCGGATGGCGGCAAACCCGAGGGCATTTCGCATGGCAATGGAATCACACACGGGTTTGGGGCTGGAGCATGCCGTGGCGCTGCTGGCGGCCGGGGTGGTGGCCGCCCCGCTCTTCATGCGCTTGGGGCTTGGCTCGGTGCTGGGCTACCTGGCCGCCGGCTTGGTGATCGGGCCGCACGGACTTGGAGTCGTCGCCGACGCCGAGGCGGTCCTGCACGTGGCCGAGTTCGGCGTGGTGATGTTTTTGTTCCTGATCGGGCTGGAGATGCGCCCCGCCAAGCTTTGGGCGCTCCGGCGCGAAATTTTCGGTCTTGGCGCCACGCACGTGGCCGCCTGCGGTGTGCTGTTGACCGGGGTCGGGCTGCTCGGGGGGTTGCCCTGGCAGACGGCGCTGATCGCCGCGCTCGGGTTCGCGCTGTCGTCGACGGCGGTGATTATGAAGATGATGGACGACGCCGGCGAGAGCGCGACGCCCGCAGGTCAGCGGTCGGTGTCGATCCTGCTGTTCGAGGATATCTCCATCGTGCCGCTGCTGGCGCTGGTGGCCTTCATGGCCTCGCTCAATAGCGGCGCCGACATGGCCGTCCCTAGCTGGCAGACGCTGGCGCTGCCGGTGGCGGCGGTCGGCGCCGTGTTCGTGCTCGGGCGTTGGGTGCTAAACCCGGCGTTCGCGTTTCTGGCGCGCTCCGGCGCGCGCGAGGTGATGACGGCGGCGGCGCTGCTGGTGGTGCTTGGTGCGGCGCTGTTCATGGAATGGGGCGGGCTGTCGATGGCGATGGGCGCCTTCCTGGCCGGCGTGATGCTGTCGGAGAGCACGTTCCGACACCAGCTCGAGGCCGACGTGGAGCCGTTCCGCGGCATTCTGCTCGGTCTCTTCTTCATGAGCGTCGGCATGTCGCTCGATGTGCAAGTGGTGCTGGCGGACTGGCGGCTGATCGCGCTTGGCGTGGTCGCGTTCATGAGCGTGCAGGCGCTGGCCGTGTACGGCGTTGCGCGGCTGTTCAAGGCCGACAACCGCGAAGCGGTGCAGCGCGCCGCGCATTTTGCGCAGGGCGGGGAGTTTGCCTTCGTGCTCTATGGCGCGGCGCTGGCGATGGGGTTGTTTGATCCGCGGACCGCCGCAATCATGACCGCGATCGTGGTCTTGTCGATGGCGCTCGCGCCGCTCGTGGTGATGGCGCAGCGGCGGCTGACGCCGCCCATCGAGCCGTCGCGCGAGGGCGTGGAAGAAGCCGCCGACCTCAATGGGCGGGTGCTGTTTATCGGCTTCGGGCGCTTCGCGCAGGTGGTGAGCCAGTCGCTGCTGGCCCGCAACGTGGATATCTCCCTGATCGAGACCGACGTGGAGATGATCCAGGTCGCGTCGCGCTTCGGTTTCAAGGTTTATTACGGAGACGGCACGCGTCTGGACGTGCTGCGCGCTTCGGGCGCGGCGACCGCGGAGGCCGTCCTCATTTGCGTCGATAAGCCCGAGACCACCGATCGCATCGTGGCGCTGGT
>CAZNTI010000526.1:0-1621 GCA_964575885.1 uncultured Terricaulis sp. | reverse complement strand
ACGGTTTCTCCCAGCCGGCATACCACCTCGGCCGGGTAGTGTTTCAGGACGGCGCCGTAGCGTATTTCATTCGGAAATTGCGAGGCGCCATTGCCTTTGGCTTCGCTTATAAGCTTTCCAATAGTTGCGTCGGCGTAATTGTTGTCAACGACAACTGACCTGATGCGCGACGCAGATACGCGTTTGGTGTTTGCTGGCGTGATCTGTTCGGCGACGGTGCACCGGTCAAAACATTTGAGCAAGCCAGCGAGATCGTGGCTTTTGGCGCGAAGCTTCTTCGGCGGCACACCCGCTGCTTCAAGTCCGGCTTTCAACGCGACTTCGCAAGCAACGAGGGAACAATAAATGGCCGCTCGCACGGTGGCATCGGTCGCCTGAGGATTTAAGAGAATGGTCTTGCCGGCGTTCGCCATCTCGTGCGCGAAGTCAATGTCGTACTCGGCCATATTGCCCCCCAAACATCGTGTTCTCTTCCCACTTGTAATGGGGCTGGATGGGCTCGGGAAGTTCGGCATACTACCGGCGCTATCAGACGGGGGAACAAAGGCGCGCACCCCTACAACTTCTCCCGGTCATAGTAATCGACGTCGGTCTCTTCGCGGAACAGCTTGCGCAGGCGCGCGGCCCCTTCGCCCGCGAACACGCCGACCTTGCCCGCGTCCGGGTACTCGCAAATCTCGACGTCGGCGAGCGTCGACAGCGACAGATAGCGCATCGTCGTCGCTCCGGTGTTGATGATCTGGTGGGCTGTCTCCGGCCCGCCGACAGGGCAGGCGATCACGTCATGCGCGCGCAAGGGATAGCGCGCTTCGCCAAAGCGCAGCTCGCCCTCGCCTTCAAGGATGAAGAACATCTCCTCTTCGCCGCGATGGCTGTGGAACGGGCATTGCGCCTTGCCTGGCGGCAGCACTGTAAGATTGTAGCCGAGCTGCTTGGCGCCGATGTGCGCGCCGATCGTCGCCCGCTTCGAAGTGTAAAGTCCGTTTGCTTCGATGTCGTCGAACACGGCGTCTTCGAGGTTCATCACCGGTTTCATGGCCGCTCCAGGCTGCTGCGATGGCCGCGAACGTACACGCTCTCCTTCCGCTCCCGCGAGGCCGAAAGCGGGCCCTTGAGCTTGGCCGCCGCTCGTGGATCATGCCGGGGAGGCGCGTCGCGTCGCCTTGCGCGTTTCCGTCACCGTGAGAGGTGCAAGCCATGAGCTATGCTGTCGGTCCGGGCGATCTGGTTCTGTGCGTCGACGCGTCGCCCAACCACGTCACCGGAGAAAAGGTGCCGCTGGTGGCCGGCGAGACCTACATTGTCGGCGCGGTCATGGAGTTTGCGTGCCCGTGCGGACGCTCCGATGCGCTCCTCGATGTCGGCATCGACTTCGCCTGGTGTCAGACCCGCTTCCGCCTCTTGCCCAGGCCGAAGTTCAAGGCCGAGCCCAAAGCGCGCGAGGCGCCCGTCCCGAAAGAGAAGCAGACGGTGCGATGACCCGGTCGGGGAAGCGTTAGATCAACCGCCCCAGCGCGACCGCAGTGTCGGCCATGCGGTTGGAGAAGCCCCATTCGTAGTCGTACCAGCAGAGCACCGAAACGAACGTGCCGTCCATGACCTAGGTCTGATCCAGATGGAA
>CAZNTI010000525.1:0-1625 GCA_964575885.1 uncultured Terricaulis sp. | reverse complement strand
GTGAAGCGTCGCGCGCGTGCTTCGAGCGCTTCGTTCGACATCGCGCTGCGCGGCCAAAGGCTGATCGGCGCCGCAATCCAGAATGCAGCGATCAGCACATGCAGCGCGACCGCCCATGGCGCCAGACCCGGTATTTCGAGCGCCTGGCTGTGGCCCGTCAGTGCGAAGCCGGCGGCGAGCGCAACCGCCGCTGGGACGGCAAGCCAAACCAACCGCCAAATCGATGCGCCAACCATTGCAAGGGCGCCGGCGATGATGGCGATCGAACTCGGCGCCAGGTTCGGCCAAGTCCACGCAAGGATCGCCTTATCGAAAACACTTTCGATCGAGCCGCCAAGTTGAACATTCGCCACAGCCAGACGGAGCGCCGCAAAGACGACTGCAGCGCCGGCAAGCAGGGCGGCCAAACGCAACGTGCGCGCATGATCGTCACGCTCCACGACTCCCAGGCGGGCGTGCAGGCCGAGACCCGCGGCAAGCAAGGCGAACGTGTAGAGGGGGAGCTTGATCGCAAGCAGCCAGGGTGCGAGCGGATCGGCTTCCATCAGCCCGAGATCGTGAAATGAATGGCGCCCGGCATGGCATGGCCATCTCGGGCGATCGTGCGCCACGCGATGGTATAGGCGCCCGGAGTTAGCGCGGGAAGCGGGATCGCAAACGAGGCGGCCATCTCACGCGGCGGCGTGTAATTGAGCGCAACCGCGCGCCCGGCGGCGTCAGTCAATGTGACGTTCGCCAGTCCGGTCGCGGCGGAAAACACAATGGTGAACGTCGCAGGCGCGCGCGCGAGCGTGGCGTTCTCGGCAATGTTGGTTTCTTGAACGTGTGTGTGCGCAAGAGCAGGCACGGCGGTGAGCATCATGGATGCAGCCGCAATCGCTATGGCTAAGCGTTTCATGGAGCGTCTCCCGAAAGTGGCTCTAGTGGACCATGTACCGGACGCGGCCGGTCATCGTGTGATTGTCACTGCCGCTGGCGGTCCACGCGATGGTGTAACTTCCGGGCGTGAGGCGAGGCAGAGCGGCTGAAACCGTGGTTCCGGCCGATGCGCCCGCGAGATCGACTGCGAGAGGATCGCCGCCTTGGGGCGTGACGACGACGCTCGTCAAACGCATCGCGTGGGGGAACGTGGCGCTGAAACGCTCGGGCGCAGCGCCCATCGCACCATCGCCGGGCGTGGTCTGCACCGCGCCCGCGGCTTCATGCGCACCATGATCTTGCGCTTGCGCAAACGCCAATGGCGCCTGCGCCGCTAATGCCAATGTGGCGGTAAGAGCGAGAAGGATATTACGCATAGAAATCTCCAATTGGATTGTTGATCAGAACCAGGCGCGAATCCCGGCTATGAAGCGCGTTGCATCCGGGTCTTCGCCGTTGGCCTTGATGAGGTCGCGCGTTTCGCCCACGCCGCCGCTCCATTCGACGCCGACATAAGGCGCGAAGCGCCGGCTTATTTCGTAGCGAAGGCGCACGCCCGCTTCGACGTTGGACAGGCCAGCGCCGATGGCGAATTCCGGAATGTCTTGCGCGGACAAAGATAGTTCCGCGCGCGGCTGCAGGATGAGGCGCTGCGTCAGGCGCAGATCGTATTCGGCCTCTGCGCGCGCGGTGAGTTCGCCTTCATT
>CAZNTI010000524.1:0-1635 GCA_964575885.1 uncultured Terricaulis sp. | reverse complement strand
CGAGCGTGGTCATGTCCAAGTCCTTCATGCCGCTGGCGCGGCGATGCCTTCCAAATGATCTTCGAGTTCGTCACTGGCGTTGCGCAGCGCAGCGAGCGTCGCTGCATCCGGCGTCCAGTATTTGCGTTCGTGGGCTTCCAGGAGCCGGTTGGCCATCCGCGCCGACGCCTTGGGATTGAGCGCAGCGAGGCGGCGGCGCATCGCGTCGTCGAGCACATAGGTCTCGCTGATGCGCTTGTAGACCCAAGGCTCGATGGCGTCGGTGGTGGCCGACCAGCCCATGGTGTTGGTGACCTGCGCCTCGATCTGACGCACGCCTTCATAGCCGTGCTTCAGCAGGCCTTCGTACCAGCGCGGATTGAGCGCGCGCGTATGGGTTTCCAGCGCGACCTGCTCGCCGAGCGTGCGCACGCGCGCTTCGCCCTGGGTTTGATCGCCGATATATATGGCGGGCGCTGCGCCGCGGGCGCGCGCAACCGCACGGCTGATGCCGCCGAGTGCGTCGACGTACTGGTCGATGGTGGTGACGCCGAGTTCCAGCGAGTCGAGATTTTGGTAGGTGAAGTCGACGCTCTTGAGGATCGACTTCAGCATTTTCGACTGGCGCACCGCACAGCCGTCGCGGCCGTAAGCGTAGCACTTGCGGTTCTCGAACGCGTCGGCGAGTTCGTCTTCCTCGCTCCAGGCGCCGCTGTCGATCAGCTGGTTGACGTTGGCGCCGTAGGCGCCGTCGGCGTTGGAGAAAACTCGGAGCGCGGCGGTTTCGAGGTTGCAGCCATGGGCGGCCATGAGCGCGTGCGCATGCGCGCGGATCGGATTGAGGCTATCCGGTTCGTCGGCGGCGGCGGCCAGGAAGGCGGCCTCCGCCAGCATCCGCACCTGCAGGCCCATGAGGTCGCGGAAAATCCCGGACAGGCTCATCACGACGTCGACGCGCGGGCGGCCCAGTTCGTCGAGGGCGATGAGAGAGGCGCCGCACAGGCGCCCATAGCTGTCGAACCGCGGCCGCGCCCCGATCAGCGCCAGCGCCTGGCCGATCGGCTCGCCCTGCGACTTGATGTTGTCCGATCCCCAAAGCACGAGCGCGACCGAGCGCGGGTGCGCGCCGCCTTGGCTGATGTGACGCGCCAGCACGCGTTCGGCCTGGAGCTTGCCGCTGGCCAGGGCCGTGGTGCTCGGAATATGGAACGGATCGAAGCCGTGCATGTTGCGCCCGGTCGGCAACACCTCGGGCGAACGCACCAGATCCCCACCCGGACCAGGACGGATGTAGCGCCCCTCGAGGGCCGCCAGCAGCGCGGGGATTTCGTGATCGCGCGCCAGGAGTTCGTTGGCGGACTGCAGCGTCTTCATGATCGCCAGCAGCGCCTGCGAGGAGCGCCCGGCGCGACCAAGCGCATATTCAGGCGTGGCGCCCTCCACCAGGGCTTCGACCGCACGCCGCGGCGGCGTGGCGCCGGCGGCGACGGCGATCGCCAGCAACAGATCGATGCGATCCTCCGGCGAGGGCGGTTCGCCAAAAGTGTGCAGGCCGCTTGGAATGAGCGTGGCCGCCAGTTAGCCGATCCGCACGCGCAGGCTTTCGATGTCTCCCCCGGCAATCGGCCCAAAACCCAGGTCCAACGCATCGCGTTA
>CAZNTI010000523.1:0-1640 GCA_964575885.1 uncultured Terricaulis sp. | reverse complement strand
GTGTTGCGCATGGTCGAGCGCGGCTACACCGAGCGGCAAGTCCGCCGGTTGGTCGAGTGGTACATGCGGGTCAAGCAAGCGGGATAGTGGAAAGCGGCCATGCACATCATTGACCGGAGGCTGAACCCCGGCGGCAAGAGCTTCGCCAACCGTCAGCGTTTCCTCAGGCGCGCGCGCGCGCAGGTGCGGCGCGCGGTGCGGGAAGCCTCAAGCCACCGTTCGATCAAGGACGCCGGCAAGGGCGGCGAAATCTCGATCCCGGCCGGGGGCGTGCACGAACCGCATCTGCGCCGCTCCAGCCAAGGGGGCGTGCGCGATTACCTGCTGCCGGGCAACAAGAAGTACATCGAGGGCGACAACATCCCGCGGCCCGAGCAGGGCGGTGGCAAATCCAGCGCCAGCGATTCCGGCGAAGGCGAAGACGAGTTCCGGTTCGCTTTGTCGGACGAGGAATATCTTGATCTCTATCTTGAGGATCTGGAACTTCCCGATCTTGCCAAGCGTCAGGTGGCGGGCGCAACGTCGGTGCAGTGGCGCCAGGCCGGCTTTTCCGCCGACGGGCCGCCGGCGCGGCTCTCGGTGCCGCGCACTTTGCGGCACTCACTGTCGCGGCGGATCGCCCTGAAGCGGCCGAAGGCGGAGGAAATCCGGGCGTTGCGCGAGGAGATCGAACGGCTGGAGCGCGAGGGCGGCCACTTCGACGAACTCGTGAAACTCCGCGCCGACCTCGAGCAGCGCATCCTGCGCAGCAAGCGCATCCCCTACATCGATCCGGTCGACGTGCGCTATCGGCGGTTGGAGTCCAATCCCAAGCCCATCGCCAAGGCGGTGATGTTCTGCCTGATGGACGTCTCCGGCTCGATGAACGAGCACATGAAGGACCTCGCCAAGCGCTTCTATTCGCTGCTCTACCTGTTCCTCAATCGCCGCTACGAACACGTTGACGTCGTGTTCATCCGACACACCCACGAGGCCCAGGAGGTCGACGAGCAGACCTTCTTTTACAGCCGCGAAACCGGCGGTACGGTGGTGTCGACGGCGTTGTTCAAGATGGCTGACATTATCCGCGACCGTTACCCGGTGAGCGACTGGAACATCTACGCCGCGCAAGCTTCGGACGGCGACAACTCCTATTCGGATGGCGATCCTGCCGATCTGCCAATATTATGCGTACGTGGAAGTCGGGATGGATGAGGAGGAGCCGCCCTCCAATCAGGGTGAGCCCTCCACCAATCTGTGGCGGGCTTACCGGCGCGTCTCGGTGGATGCGCCGTTCGCGATGCGAAAGGTCCGCCATCGCCGCGACATCTATCCCGTGTTTCGCGAATTGTTTGCGCGCCGCCCCGAGGGGGCGGCGGCGGAGAACGCCTGATGACGCTGGCCGCACCGGAAAGCAAGCTGCTCTATAGCGGGCCCGATTGGGATTTCGATCTCATCCGCCGCGTGCACGAAGCCTGTGGCGAGATCGGCGTGGGGGAAATGGGCCTCGACCCATATCCGAACCAGATTGAAGTGATCACCACCGAGCAGATGCTCGACGCCTACGCCTCCACCGGCATGCCGCTGTTCTATCGGCACTGGAGCTTTGGCAAGCATTTCGCCCGCAACGAAGTGCTCTATCGCAAGGGCTATCAGGGGCT
>CAZNTI010000522.1:0-1652 GCA_964575885.1 uncultured Terricaulis sp. | reverse complement strand
TCCGAAGTTTGGCCATCCTATGCATTGGCCTGGTTCGCCCAGGGTGACGGGCTGCGCGGACGTGACGCGATCCGCGAGTATGCAGCGCTGATCGAGGCGATGACCCGCAACGCCGACATGCCGGAAGCCGAGCTTGCGGCCGCGCGCGGACGACTCGGCGATCTGCGCGAACTGTCCGCTGCACTGAACGGCGAGCCACAGCGGCGCGCGCGGCTGGCGCAAGAATTTGAGCGCCGCGCCCGGTCGGCGCGCGCCCAGTCGCTAGAGCAACGCATCAACATCTACAGCTTCGAGGTGCCGGCGATTTCGCTATTGGCTGGCCCTGAGGCGGCGTTCGAGGTTCTGGAGTCGCGTGTGGATGCTCTGCCGCGTCCGCAGGGCGCGGATGTGCGCTTCTCTCCGCTCGCCGACGAGCGGGAAGCCTTCGGCCTGGTGGGCGCCGGCGCGTCGTGGCGGCGCCTGCACCGCGATCCGCGTATCTGGAGCTTCGCGGCGCGCCTGGTGGAGCCGTTCCGCCCCGACGATCTCGCGATCGCCCTTGAGGACTTGACCACGCGGGACTGGCCGCCGGATTTCTGTCAGCGCGAGGAACTGGAGTATGCGTGCGAACCGGTGGCGCGCGCGGCTCTCGAAGAGGCCTACCGCGCTCAGGGCCGGCTGGAGTAGAAGCGGTCGATGGCGCGTACTCAGGCGGCGGATTACGACGAACGACGCGAAGCGATCGTGACCGCAGCCGCGGCGCTGTTCGCGCGCGCCGGCTTCAACGGCGCCTCGGTCGCCGACATCGCCAGCCGCTGCAAGTCCTCGAAATCGCTGATCTACCACTACTACGCTGCGAAAGAGGATATCCTCTATGACGTGATGATCGGGCACGTCCAAGCGCTCGAGGAGGCCGCAAGCGCGGCGATCGCGACCGATGCGCGGCCCGAACGGCGGCTGCGCGAAATCGCGCATCGCTTCATGGCGCTCTATGTCGGGGCCGCCGATCGCCATAAGGTTCTGCTGAACGATCTCGACCACTTGCCAAAGGCGCGGCGCATCGAGATCGTCGCCGTACAACGACGGCTGATCGAGACCGTGCGTGCGCTGTTTGCCGAAATTGAACCCGACCTGAAGCGCCGCAGCGACCGGAGTTTCGCCGCCGCGATGCTGTTCTTCGGCATGATCAACTGGACCCACACCTGGTTCGATCCGAAAGGCCCGGTCAGCGCCGGCGCGCTGGCCGAGATGGCGGTGGATCTGACGCTGGGCGGGCTGAAGCGGCTGGGCGCGTGAGGCTTAAATGTCGTAGGTCAGCGCCACGCCCTCGCTGACGGGCGCGGCCTGGCAGGTCAGCACGTAGCCCTCGGCGACCTCGGCATCCGAAAGCCCATAATTCTGCTTCATCGTCACAACACCGGAAGTCACTTTGGCGCGACAAGTGGCGCAGACCCCGCCCTTGCAGGCAAACGGCGCCGGCAGCCCGGCGGCGCGGACGTTGTCCAGGATGGAATGTTGTTCGGGATCAAATGTGACGCGCACGCGCCGGCCGTTGAGCGTCACGCTCATGGCGAGGCCCGCGGCTTTCTCTTCTAGCGCGCGCGCGGCAGCGGCCTGCGCCTGGGAGAGCGGCCCGGTGGTGAAGCGCGCGATCAAGATGCGCGATTTCTCCA
>CAZNTI010000521.1:0-1653 GCA_964575885.1 uncultured Terricaulis sp. | reverse complement strand
CGCGGGCGTTGGTCGCGAGGTTGACGATAACCCGTTCCAGCTGAGCCTTGTCGACCTTGACGTACGGCAGATCGCGCCCGTGCTTCAGTTCGTAGTCGATGGCGGCGCCGGCGATACGCTTGATCAGCGAATAGCGCGAGCCGATGAAATCGCCGACGTCGAGCACCTCGCGTGCGAAGGTCTGCTGGCGCGCGTAGGCGCGCAGCATTTCCGACAGCTCCTTGGCGGAAGTGGCGTGATCGGAAATTTCCTTGAGCGTGGGATAGTCCGCATCGCCCACCGGATGGCGGCGCAGCAGATACGAACAATGCTGCATGATCACATAGAGCATGTTGTTGAAGTCGTGGGCGACGCCGGCGGCAAGCTCGCCGATCTCGCGCATCTTCTCCGACTGCGCGAGCCGGGTTTCCAGTTCGCGCTGCTCGCTGACATTGGAGACGAAGGCGAGGCAGCGGCCGTCCGCGGCGCTGGCGACGCTGACGTGGGCCGCGATCGGCGGGCTGGTCGCCAGCATCACTTCGATCGGCGCATCGACCGCGCGACGCAGGCGCTGGGCCAATGCGGATGGGCCTTCCGAGGCGTCGAACAGATCGGCGAAGGCGGTGCTGGGGCTGGCCCGCCCTTCCGACATCTCCATGAGCGCAGCATTGGAATCGAGCACGGTGGCGGCGGCGGGATCCAGTCCGTCGAGCACCGCGATGCCGAACGGGGCCTGCGCGAAAACGCCATCGACGGCGTGCGCGGCGCTGGGCGCGCGCTCGCCGGCGTCCGCGTCGCCCAGGAACACCAGCACGCGCAGCGCGCCGTCCGCCTCCTCGGTGGGCCAGAAGCTCACCGCCTGCGCCGGCGTCTCGGCGCCGTCGAGCCCTTTCAGCGTCAGGCGCATGCGCGAGACGCCAAAGCCGCGCCGCTCGCGCCGCAGCAGGCGGGCCGGATCGTCGCGGATGAAATCGCGCACGCGCATCAGCGTCGCGTCGTCGGCGAGCGCCAGCACCGCGCGCAGCGCCCGGTTCATGTACACGACCGAACCGTCGGCGCGGGCCGCGAAAAAGCCCACCGGCGCATCATCGAGAAACAATTGCCGCCCGGAATCGGAATTGGCCGGCGCGTGCTCGCCGGCGGCGAATTCGCGCAACCGCCATAACACATAGCCGTTCGGGGTGGGCCCCACGCGCGCTTGGTAGCGGGCCGGCCGGGCCCCGCTGAGCGCCGACGTCGAGGGTAAATCTTCGCCGCGCGCCTGCCCCGCTTGCGCTGCTTTCGACAAACGAAACATCGGCGCCGAGAGCATCGGGTCGGCGCCGAACAGCCGGCTCATCATTGGCGGCCGATCGCTCTCGCCCAATACGCCTGCGGTTTCCGCAAGCGCCATGTAGGCGCCGTTCGCGGCAAGCGGAGAGAGCTGGCGATCGGTGATGAGGGCGGGTTCGTCGAGCGCCTCCAGAAGCGCGAACTCGTTGCGCGCGGCGCTCAGCACGGCCGCGGCGATAACGCCGCGCTGGGGAAACGCGCCGTGCACGCGGCCCGCCCCGCGCGACATCCAGAAAAACAGCACCATGCCGACCGCGGCCAGCAACACCAGCAGGATGGCGCCGGCCTGGCCCACGCTCGGGCCCGCGGTGATGGCCACCCCGGCCCCGGCCACGCCAACCG
>CAZNTI010000520.1:0-1660 GCA_964575885.1 uncultured Terricaulis sp. | reverse complement strand
GCGCTGAAGGAGCGAATCTCGTCGATGTCTTCCAGTCCGTTCAACTGGTCTTCGATCGGAATGGCGACCAGCCGCTCCATCTGCTCGGCGTCGGCGCCGGGCAGCACCACGGCGATGGCGACGCCGGGAAACTCGACGATCGGATCTTCGGATTTCGGGATCGAAGTCACCGCCGCCGCGCCAAGCGCGATCAGCAGCACGAACAGCACTGCCGAGAATTGCCAGCGGTCGATGAAGAAACGGGTGATCGCCTGCATTTACGCGCCGTCGGCGATGCGGACGATTTCGCCGTCACGCACATAGGCGGCGCCTTTGGCGATGATGCGCTCGCCCGGCTGCAAGCCCTCGACGATCAGCACGCCCTCCTGGGTGACGCCGGCGGTGCGCACCGCGCGCCGGCGCGCGATGTTGTTCTCATCCACCACGAACACGACGCCCTGATCGGCGCGCGCATCGAGCAGCGCCAAAGTTGGCGCCAGCAGCGCCTCCGCAGCGGCTTGGCGCGGTGCGGCGGCGATCTCGACTTCGGCCACCATGCCCGAGCGCAACCCGTCTACGGCCTCGACTTCGATCTCGACTTCAAAGGCGCCGGTGGCGTCATCGCCCTTGGCGCCGACGCGGGTGACGCGGCCTTGGCGCATCACAGCGCCTTGCTCGCCGATGCGCACGCTGCTCGCGTCGCCGACGCGGATGCGGGCGGCGTCGGCGGCGCTGACCGGCGCGCGCACCACGACTCCCGAACCGGTTTCACCCAGCACCAGGATCGGAGCGCCGGCCGAGACGGTTTGCGCCGGTTCGGCGGTGCGGCGCAGGATCACGCCGTCAGCGGGTGCTGTGAGCACGGAGGAGTCGCGCGCGCGTTCCACCGCTAGGCGCGCGCCTTCGAGCCGCGCTTCCGAAACAAAGCCGCGTTCGTAAAGTTCTTGGGTGCGGGCGAGATCGCGCTCGGCGTTGACGCGCGCGAGCGCGGCTTCGTCAACATTGGCGCCGCCGCTGGTGCGGCGCAGCGTCGCGAGGCGTTGGCCGCGGCGCACCACATCGCCGGAATCGACGCTAATGGCGCCAACAATGCCGGCGGCGGTGAAAGCCAATTGCGGCTCGCGGCGAAAGCCGACTAAACCGCTGGCGCGGATCGCGCCCGCAGCCGATACTGGCGCTGCCGCGATTACCTCGACCAAAGGCGCTTCGACTTCTGGGGGCGCGCGGTCCTCGCTGCCGCAGGCGGCGAGGACCAGGGCGGCGGCGAGCGCGAGCACTGCTGACGATTTTTGCGCGTTCTGCACCCGGCACCCTATGGACAGTGAACCATATTGGAAATGTTCATTCGTCACAAGCGTTTTCTACGCGCTTCCACGGCGGCGCGATCACATCAAGCGGCCCACAGCACTTCCGGCGGCCGCGCCGCATCGGCGAAGAGCGCCGCCACCGAGGCTTGTGTCGCCGGCGCCCTCAGCGCGGCGGCGAGGGCGGCGCGCTTGTCCTCGCCTTGCAGCAGCAGCAGCACGCGTCCGGCGCGCGTCACCGCCGCGCGCGTAAGGCTCAAACGTTCGGCACTGCCGCTGGCCTGGGACGCGCGCAGCGCCACGACCGTGCGTGAGTTTCCCGGGCCCTATCGCACCCCGATCGCGCGTCTTGCTGCAGCGCAAGCAAAACTCGGAAA
>CAZNTI010000519.1:0-1684 GCA_964575885.1 uncultured Terricaulis sp. | reverse complement strand
ATGAACGAAGCGAGACGGCCGACCACAACGCCCTCGGCGTCAACAACGTTCCAGCCGTTGGTGATTTCCGAAGCTTTGGCCGAGCGCGTCGAAAGGGTGCGCATGGAAATAAGTCCTGACGAAAGAAGGCGCGCGTGTAGTTGAGCGCCGAATTGGCGTCAAGATGTTTAGATTATTTGCCTAAAAACATATACTTGCGATAGCGGCATTATATTACCGTCCGCTGGTTCTGGCGCAAACCAGAGCGCCTGCCCACAACAGCACGGCCCCAGCCTGGTGGAGCAGGCTCGGCGCCAGGATGGAGCCAGACAGCACGGTGGCGATCCCCAGCCCCGCCTGGCCGATCGCCAGCAAAGCAACGGCGCCCGCGGCGATCCGCGCCGCACCCGCCCCGCGCAGGTAAGCTGCCGCGCCGAGCGCGACCGCAAAGAGGGCGACGGCGTAGCCCAGGCTGCGGTGGAGGAAGTGCTGCGAGGCTGGATCATCGGTCAGGTTGAGCCAGAGCGGTTCAAGCAGGAAGGCGCTCGACGGCGCCCATTCGCCGCCGATGGTTGGCCAGTCCGCGTACGCAGGACCGCCATCATTGCCGGCCAGCAGCGCGCCGAGCGTCACTTGAATGAACAATAGGCCCATGAACGCGAAAGCCGTCCAACGCGGCGCGCCAAGAGCGCCGCGGCTTTTCGGCCACTCGAAGCAGTCAAGCGCCAGCCAGAGCGCAAACGCCAGGATCGCCAACGCAATGCCGAGATGAATGGCGAGCCGGACCGGGCTGACGTCGAGCCGATCGAACAGCCCGCTGGTCACCATCCACCAGCCGACCGCGCCCTGCAGGCCGCCGAGCGCAAACAGCCCCAGCGTCGACCAGAAGCGCCCGCGCAAGCGACCGGTCGCCCAGAAGAATAGAAACGGCGCGGCAAACGCCACGCCGATCAGTTTTCCCAGGAAGCGATGACCCCACTCCCACCAGTAAATGGCTTGGAACTCCGCCAGGGTCATGCCCGCGTTTTGCTGCTGATACTCGAGGGTGCGGCGGTACAGCGCGAACTCTTCGGCCCAGCGCTGGTCCGAAAGCGGCGGCATCAGCCCCTTGGCGATGTCCCATTCGGTGATCGAAAGACCGCTGTCGGTGAGCCGGGTGGCGCCGCCGACCAGGATCATCACCACCACCAGCGCGCAGATTGTCAGCAGCCAGACGCCCACAAGCGGCGCGCGCGGCGGTTTGGTGTCCTTGGAGTTCACGTCCACCCCATTATGTGACGTCGTCTGCGCCGCATAGGCGACGCGCCGCCGCGCCCCTAAAATGATCGGATGCGACAACGAACCCGCAAAGCCGTGGGATGTCTGGCTTTACTCGCCTACATGGGGCTTTACGCAGCGCTGGCGGCTACGCTTGGGGCGGCGCTGGCGCCAGTTCTGCCGGCCTGGGCTGAGCTGCTCTACTTCGCGACGGCTGGGATTGTCTGGATCGCGCCGCTGAAGCCGTTGTTCAGCTGGGTGAACCGCGGCGACTGACCCGCCAAGCGCGCCGCGGCGGCGCGTTGAGTAAATCGCTTCACATTCGCCCGTGAGGCCCCTAAGAACCTGCCGCTGCGCAAGAGCGTTTCAGAGCGCAGTGGTCTCGGAGCGTGGCGCAGCCCGGTTAGCGCACCAGTCTGGGGGACTGGGGGTCGGAGGTTCGAATCCT
>CAZNTI010000518.1:0-1689 GCA_964575885.1 uncultured Terricaulis sp. | reverse complement strand
GCCGCGCGTGCCTTTGAGCTTCTTCACGACCACCGGGAACCCGAGCTCGCGCTCCACGAGCGCGACATCGACGGGAAACTTGCCCAAGATCGTCTTTGGGATCGGCAATTCGGCGCCGGCCACCACCTGAAGCGTGTGCAATTTGTCTGCGACCGATTCCACGGCGGCGGGCCCGTTGGCGATCGCGACGCCCTGGCGCTCAAAATGGCGTAGCACTGCAAGGGTGAAATAGCTGGTCTCGCTGCCGCAGCGGGGGATGATGAGATCGGGTTTGCCGAGCTCGCGCTCCTGATATTTCGCCGACCATCCCCCGGCAGAGTCCACAACGAGATCGAACTCGCTTGGCTTGAGGACGAGGAGCTCGATATCGAGCGCCTTGGCGGTCGCCTGGAAGCGCACCACCTCGTGCGCCTCCGGCACGTCCGGCGCCACGTCGCGGTTGAAGAACAGCCAGCAACGCACACGTCACCTCATGCTTCAGACTACGCCCAAGACGCCAGCAGGTTCCCTGCAACTCCATACTCTACTGTAAGGCGAGATTAGGATGCAGGACACGCCTGGGGCTTTGACCACGCGGGCCGCCCCATCCCGCATCGCGGATTCGTGATCGCTCGCCGGCGACCAGTCGCCACGAAATTGCGACGGAGAGCGCTCCAGCAGCGTGCATGAGTGTCGCTTACGCAACCAACTCGGGTAGGGTGCGGGCGAATGACAGGCCGCGAGCCCAACAGCCGTGCATCCTTGAACGCGCCCCAGGGGTTGCTCGATCATCCCGCCTGGACGCGGTGGGGCGCACACGTCGCTTTCTGGCTCATGTATCTGGCTTTCCGCAGCGCCGCAGCCGCTGCTGACCCGCCCGAAGACACTCACGAATTTCCCTATCTTGCGAACCGCTTGCTGGTCGTGGCGAGCTATTGCGTGCTGACCGGTATCCTGCTCGCCGCTGTCGCCGGGCCGCGCGCGGACCGGTCGAGCCGGGCCCGCAACCTGGGGCTCATCCTTGGCGCCATCGCGCTTTCGCCGCTCACGCAATACGGCGAGGAGCTTTGGCCGCGCGTCCTGTCGGGGGTTGCGCCGGAGCCCTATCCCTTCATCATCTACTTGTTCCAGTTCGGCTGGGCGTTGCCGCTGTGGGGGCTGACGCAGGCGCTGCTGGGCTATCATTTCGAAACCATGGCGCAGGCGCGTGCGGTCTCGCGCGCCCAGGCCTTGGCTTACGACGCGCAGCTCAAGATGCTGCACTATCAGATCAACCCGCACTTCCTGTTCAACACGTTGAATGCGATCTCAACGCTGGTGCTTGAGCGGCGCAACGAGCAGGCCGAAAGCATGCTGCTGAAGCTCGCTGGCTTTCTGCGCTATTCGCTGGACCGCCAGCCGACCGAGATGGCCGTGCTCAGCGATGAGCTTGACGCGCAGCGCAAGTACCTTGCGATCGAGCAGACCCGCTTTGAAGACAAACTGCAGGTGCGCTTCAATGTCGAGCCCGGGCTCGAACGCGCGCGCCTGCCCAGCCTGATCCTGCAGCCGCTGCTTGAGAACGCCATCAAATACGCCATTACGCCGCGCGCCGACGGTGGCTGCATTGACGTCACGGCTGCGCGCGACGGCGATATGTTGCGTATCACCGTGGAAGATGACGGGCCGGGTCTGCCGCCGGCGCACGAGCTGCGCGGCCGGCGCGGCGTC
>CAZNTI010000517.1:0-1705 GCA_964575885.1 uncultured Terricaulis sp. | reverse complement strand
AGCGGTCGATCCGCGTCACGCCGTCGTCGCCTTCCACCTCCACGGTCTCGACCGACCTCATGCGCGCCCCAAACTCAATCCCGCCCAACAGGCCCCGATGGCCAACGCAAGCGATGCGCCGACATAGATCAACGCCAGCCCTGGGCTTTGCTGCAGGATCCGCACGGTCTCAAGCGAGAACGCCGAGAAGGTGGTGAATCCGCCCAGAACCCCCACGCCGAACAGAAGCCGCGCGTTTTCGCTGAGGCCGGCGCTGCGCGCGGCGAGCCATCCTATGGCCAATCCCCCTAACGCGTTCACGATCAGCGTGCCCCAGGGAAATTGCGTTCCCCAGAGCCGCGCGGCCGCGATCCCTGCGCCGTAGCGCGCCGCCGATCCGAGCGCTCCGCCGAGCGCCACCAACAAGACTTGGCTCATCGAGGCTGGCTTACTCTCGCGCGCAGGTTGGTCGCGGTGGCGCGAGCGTCATAGGCGTTCGCGTCGTCGGGCTTGGGGCCCTCGCCAAAGCGGATTTCGAAGGTCGCGGCGCGCGCCGCCTGCCCGGTGCGGCTGCCGATCGGAAAGCTCAAGCCCACCCCGACGCTGCCGCCGCTGCGCCCGCCATAGGAGCCGCCGCCGACGCCGATGCCGACGCTGGGGCCGCGCGAACTGGTGTCGGTCTCATCTACCGAACGGCGGTCGACCCAGAACCATTCGCGACCGTTCTCCAGGGTCAGGTCGGCCGCGCGCAGCAGCACGTAATCCTGCAGAAGCGCCACATCGGCCGAATTGGGCGCGCGATAGGTGACGAAATAGCGGTTGGACTCGATCTGGGTTTCGGAATAGCCGGCGCTGGCGCCGGAGGTTGCGGCGGCATAGGGCGGCGGCGTTGTGGCGCAGGCGGGCAGCGCCAGCAGCGCTGCGGCCAAGAGCACGTTTCGAAGCATCGGGCTTGGATCCTTTCGAGCAATCTATCGTCCCACGCCGCCCATCATAGCAAGCTCGGGCACCCGCCGCGCTGGCTCAAGACGCGCGATCAAGCCCAAGTGATTGCCGGACGCTCAGAAACGCCGGCGGCGGGGCAGCCTCGAACCGCGCCCGCCCGCCCGCCGGATGGGGGATATCAAGTGCTGCGGCATGGAGCAGGAGACCGGGGATGGCGACACCGGCGAGGTTAAAAAGCCCGCCATACTTGCCGTCGCCGGCGATGGGGCGGCCTATCGCTGCGAGGTGGGCCCGCAGCTGGTGCATCCGCCCGGTCTCAGGCTCAAGCTCCAGGACCGCCGCATGGGCGCTTGCCGCCAGCGTGCGGTAGCGCGTCAGCGACGCAAGGCCATCGGCGGCGATCTCCATGACGTCGAGGCCGCGGCGCGAGGACTTCTTCAGCCCCAGCGCGATCTCGCCCTGCATCGGCTCGGGGGCGCCCCCGCACACGATCGCCAGATAGGTTTTGCGCACGTCGCGCCCGGCAAACGCTTCGGAAAGCAACGCTGCTGCCGGCTTGGTGCGCGCGGTCACGATCACGCCTGAGGTGTCGCGATCGAGCCGGTGGACCAGCCGCGGGCGCTTGCCGTTGGATTTGGCGAACGCCGAAAGTTGCGACTCGAAGCTTTCTGCAACCCCCGACCCGCCCTGCACCGCAAGGCCGGCGGGTTTGTCGAAGACGAGCAGATGCGCGTCTTCGTGGAGGAGCCGCGCGACGCCGGCGCTCCCGCCATGCGCGCTA
>CAZNTI010000516.1:0-1707 GCA_964575885.1 uncultured Terricaulis sp. | reverse complement strand
CATGTCGCCCTTGAAGCGGCGGCGGCCGCTGGCGTCGAAGTATACTTTGGCGGGCTTGGTCACCAACGCGTAGCCGTTGTAGTCCAGCCAATCGACCAGAGGTCGGACTGGCGAGAAGTCCTGGTCCTCCACCAGCGCGGTGTAATAGAGCGCGCGGATGAGCCGGCCATGACGGCGAAACGCGTCCAAGAGCTTGCGATAATCGATGTCGAAGGCCAATGCTTTGGCGGCCGAGTAGAGGTTGGCGCCGTCGATGAACAGCGCCACCCGCTCGGTGGGGTAGATGAGGCGATCAAGCACGTTGCTCACAAGCAATCCTCACTCACGCGCACGATTGGTCCAATGAGGGATGCGGCGCGCGCCTACGTCGCGCTTGGAACCAACCTGCCGCACGAGGCCCTAACGGGTCCGGCGCTACTCGCGCAAGCCGTATCGGCGTTGCAGGCGGCCGGCTTACGGGCTGTCGCCGCCTCAAGCGTGTGGGAAACGCCGGCCTGGCCGACGGGAAGCGAGCAACCCAATTATTTCAATGCTGTGGTGGAGTTCGAGGGCGGCAATCGGGATCCCGAGAACCTCTATGCGGCGTTGTGTGGGGTTGAGCAGGCTTTCGGGCGGGCGCGGCGCGAACGCTGGGCGGCGCGTACGCTCGATCTGGATATCGTCGCAATGGATGGGTTTGAAGGAACCTATGGCGATCTGATCCTGCCCCATCCCCGCATGCACGAGCGCGCCTTCGTGCTGGCCCCGTTGGTCGAGATTGCCCCGGATTGGCGCCATCCCCGCCTAAAGCGTAGCGCGGTTGCGCTGCTCGGGGCACTGACGGCGTCGGGATACCGCAACCTTGGACCCCTGCGGATTCGCTGAGAGAGGCTTTTCGCGGCCGCGGCCGCCTCTTCGCATTGCGAAACGCCGTTGGCTCGACTAATTTGACGGATTGATCCCCCCGCATGAGGTCCCGTTTTGGCTCGCGTTACGGTAGAAGACTGCGTCGACAAAATCCCCAACCGGTTCTCGCTGGTGCTGCTGGCCGCGCACCGCGCCCGTAGCATTTCCTCCGGCGCAGAGCCCCTGGTTGATCGCGACCGCGACAAAGACCCGGTGGTGGCGCTGCGCGAGATCGCCGACGGAGCGGTTGCGCCCGAAGAGCTGCGCGACAGCTACGTCATGCTCTACCAGGACGTGCAGCCTGCGGCCCAGGCCGAGGACGAGCAGGACCGGCTCGCGCTCGCGGCCCCGGTCGAAACAAGCGAAGACGACGTGCTGCGCGCGCTGCAACAGGAAGCCGAAGCGCAGCGCGACGAGCGGTTCTAGCGCGATGGGCGGCGCTGACGGCGTCGCCGCCAAGACCCCGGCGGGCTCTGCGAAGGCCGGCGCGGGAGAGGCTAGTGTGCGTCCCCGGTTTCTGCGCCAGTTCGAACTGGTCGAGCGCGTGCGCGACTATGACCCCTCGGTTGACGAGAGCCTCATCAACCGCGCCTACGTCTACGCCACCGCAAAGCACGGCAGTCAGACGCGCCATTCCGGCGATCCTTACTTCGCCCATCCCATCGAGGTGGCGGGGATCCTTACCGAGTACAAACTGGACGCCGCCACCATCGTTGCGGGCCTGTTGCACGACACCATCGAAGACACCGAGGCGACTCGCGAGGAAATCGAGAGCATGTTTGGGCCCCAGATCGCCGATCTGGTCGAAGGCGTCACCAAGCT
>CAZNTI010000515.1:0-1708 GCA_964575885.1 uncultured Terricaulis sp. | reverse complement strand
GACAAGGGCGATGCGCTCTATGTGCTGCTGGAAGGCGAGGTGGAGGTCCGCACCTCCACCGCCGCGGGCAAGGACGTGCGCATCGCTTCGCTCAAGCCCCACGCGTTGATCGGCGAGATGGCGGTGCTCGACGGCGGCGTGCGCTCGGCCGACATCTGCGCCATCCGCAAGTCGCGCTTTTTGCGCATCAGCCGCGATCAGGCGCTGGCGGCGCTCGAAAGCGAGCCCAGGGCGCTGTTGAAACTCATCGCCGAACTCAGCAAGCGCCTGCGCCACGCCGATGCGGCATTGGAGGACGCGCATACGCTCGACCTCGGCGCGCGGCTGGCGCAAAGGCTGCTGGAGGAGGCCGGCGACAGCGCCGTGGTTACGCTCACGCAAACCGAAATCGCGCGCCGCATCGGGGCCAGCCGCGAAAAGGTGAACCGCAAGCTGCACGAATGGGCCGACGAGGGCTGGATCGCCATGGGGCGCTCCGGCATCAAGCTTGCCGCGCGCGATCGGCTCAAGGCGTTGATCCAGGAATCGCGGGCGACCTGATCGCGCACTGCATGAGCCGCCTTGTCACGCCGCCAGCCCAAGGCTAGTGCGCCTGAAAATCTTGGGGAAACGCTCTGATGATCGACCGTCGCGCCGTGCTTGCAGCCGGCCTTGCCGCATCCGCGCTTTCAGCTTGCGCCACCGCCGCCGGCCCTGACATGGATGGCGCCATGACGCCGCTGCCGCACGATCCCCATTCCTACGCCCGTCCCGACGAGGCGCGGGTCACCCACGTATCGCTCGATCTCACTGCCGACTTCGACGCCAAGACGCTGTCGGGAACCGCAACGCTCACCATCGCCGCCCGCCCCGACGCGCGCGAGCTCGTGCTCGATGTGCGCGATCTCGACATTCGCGCGGTGAAAGCCGGCGGCCGCGACCTCGCGTTTTCGATCGGCGAGAGCCGCCCCGACATGGGCGCGCCGCTGACCATCGCGCTCGAAGGCGCACGCGAGATCGAGATCGCCTACGCCACCTCGCCGCAAGCCGGCGCGCTGCAATGGCTCGAACCGGCGCAGACCGCCAGCGGCAAGCGCTTTCTGTTCAGTCAGGGCCAGGCCATCCTCACCCGCACCTGGATCCCCACTCAGGACAGCCCCGGCATCCGCCAGACCTGGGATGCGCGCATCGTCGCGCCCGCCGATCTGAAGGCGGTGATGAGCGCTCAAATGCTGACGCCCGACGGCGAGCCTGCGGAGGGTGGCCGCGCTTATCGCTTCGCCATGACCAACGCCATCCCGCCGTACCTGATCGCCATCGGCATCGGCGATCTGGTGTTCCGCGACGTGGGCGCGCGCACCGGCGTGTACGCCGAGCCCAGCGTGATCGAGGCAGGCGCCTACGAGTGCGCCGACATGGAGCGCATGCTGGAGGCGGCCGAGGCGCTTTACGGGCCCTATCGCTGGGGCCGCTTCGACGTGCTGATCCTGCCGCCGTCGTTTCCGTACGGGGGCATGGAAAACCCGTGCCTCACCTTCCTCACGCCGACCTTCCTGGCCGGCGACCGCAGCCTGGTGGCGCTGATCGCCCATGAGCTGGCGCACTCGTGGTCGGGCAACCTCGTCACCAACGCGCTGTGGGCCGACAGCTGGCTCAACGAAGGCTTCACCACCTATTTCGAAGGCCGCATCACCGAGGCGCTTTACGGGGTGGAGCGCGCCAACATGCA
>CAZNTI010000514.1:0-1709 GCA_964575885.1 uncultured Terricaulis sp. | reverse complement strand
CGACACGGCTTCTGCCGAAACGGCGCGTATCTGCAGACGTTCATGCTCAACAACGCTCACGGGCAGATGCGCGCCGCTGGCGACCGCGGCTGTCGTTTGGCTAAGCGCCATCACAACCGCGACAAAGAACGCTCGTTTCATGCGTGAAGCCTCGTTTGCGACGTTGGAGGTTACAGCAAGCCGCTACATCACACGACGCGTTTGATGTCCGAATAGTCGCCGACGGTCCGTAGCACAATCGTGACATCCCCTGTGCCGCGATTGCGCCAAAACCAGCCGTGATTGCCGTCAAACGGGGCCTCCAGTTCGCCGCTGTGTCCAGGTACGCCGCGCCCTTGCTCATAGCTGGTGGCATTGCCGCGCCCGTCCCCATGCAAGTCGAAATTCACCACGCCTCCTGTCACGTTCCATTGGAAGCGTACGCGCGCGCCCTCCTGCATGGTGAGCTTCACATCTGCGCCTTCGCCCGGGCGCAAGGTGACATTGACCTCGTCAGAGCGAGTGGCGCTGGCGACGACTGGCGCTTCAGCGGGTTCGATCGTCGGCGTCTCGGCTTCGGCAACGGCTCGATCTTGCGCTGCTTCCTCCGCGAGCTGCATCTTGATCTCACCCATCCGCGTCAGCCCTAGCATGCGTCCGACGCCGGTCGGATCGATCGCGTATTCGGCGGGTAAGACGGCGTTGACTAGAATGAAAACGGCTGCGCCGAGCGCATGCAGCGTCGAGCGATTGTGCTGCTTGGTCGTCGGAAGTTCCGCGCGCGTCGGAAGATCTGCATTGTACATGTTCAAACACCCTCAGAAGCAAGAAAACCAACGATCTGGTAACCCATCAGCACGAAGCCTGCGCACATGATGACCGCGTTGGCTGTGTAGGCGTGGCGCAAGAAGCCGTCCGTCCGCCGCCAAAAACCCATGACGATGAGAATTGCGCCAAGAGCAAGCAATTGGCCAATCTCGACACCCACGTTGAAGGCGAGAAGATTCGGCACGAGCCCGTCCGGCGAGATATTGTACTCGATGATTTTGGTCGACAGGCCGAAGCCGTGAAACAGGCCAAAGATCAGCGTGGCCGCCTTGGTGTTGGGCTGAAACCCGAACCACCGCTGATAGGCGCCCATGTTGTCGAGCGCCTTATAGACGACCGACAAGCCGATAATCGCATCGATGATGTAGCTGTTGATGCCGACATTGAAGAGCACGCCAAGCAACATGGTCGTCGAGTGACCGATAGCAAACAAGCTCACGTAAATGCCGATATGCTTGATCTTGTAGAGAAAGAAAATCACGCCCAGCAAGAAGAGGATGTGATCGTAACCGGTGACCATGTGCTTGGCGCCCAGATAGACGAACGACAATAGATGGATGCCGGAAATCTCTTGGATGTAGCCTTTGTCGCCCTCCGCAACGGCGTGCGCGTACGCCTCGGTAAAGACCGCGTTCGCCGCAAAGGCAAGCACGCACACGAGCGGGCCGAGCCACAATGACCTTTGCAGCGTGGATCTGAGTTGATCCATGTCTTTCTCCAATTCAGCCGAACTGTGTGTCGAGGTTATTCTGCGGGCGCGCTGGCGGCGCCTCTTTCCCAGGATTCGCGCTCTTGCTCGGACTGCCGATGCACCATGCGATAGAGCGCAGGCAACACGAGGAGCGTTAGGAACGTCGAGGAAATGATCCCGCCAATCACAACAGTCGCCAACGGTCGTTGCA
>CAZNTI010000513.1:0-1712 GCA_964575885.1 uncultured Terricaulis sp. | reverse complement strand
GGTTCCGCGGCCAAGCCTCCGACATCGAACGCCACGCTGAGGACATTATCGCCACCAAGCGGCGGCTGAACGAGATTTACGTCAAGCACACCGGCCAGCCCTACGAGCGGGTCGAGCGTACACTCGACCGCGATCACTTCATGACCGCCGACGAGGCCAAGGCCTTCGGCATCGTGGACCGGGTTTATGAGCGGCGCGAACTCGCCGAAGGCGCGGCCTAGGTCGTTCGTCGTAACCCTGCGCGAGATCGTCTCCCGCGGGTTGCCTCAATTCGGCGGTATTCTTATCGTTTTTCGATGAGACGCGGGGCTCTCCCGCGGGTCCGGAACGAGGGAGTGCGGACATGAAGGCAAGCATTTTTGCGGCGATCGGCGTTGTCATGCTGTCGGCCGGGGCCGCTTGGGCGCAAACCAGTCCCGCCGCGCCCGACGACGACATCGTCATCACCGGCCGCCAGGTCGACGACGCCGTCCGCAATTTCGTGACCGAACTCAGCGCCCCACCCTCGCGGGAAAACCAGCTGGCGCGGTGGGATCGGGAGGTCTGCGTCGGCGTGATCGGGCTGCGGAGCCGCTACGGCCAGTTCCTGGTGGACCGCATTTCAGAGCGCGCCACGCAGGTGGGGCTGCGTCCGGGCGGACCCGGCTGCCGCGCCAACGTCGTGGTCTTCGTGACCCCGGACTCCAACCTGCTGACGCGCGAAATTGTGGAGCAGTTCGAGGACCTTATGGGCGCCCGGTGGGAAGACAACACGGTCACCCAGGGACGTGAGGCGCTGCAGGCTTTTGTGGATAGTCCATTGCCCGTGCGCTGGTGGCACGTGTCCCAGACGGTTACCGCCGACGGCCAACGGCTTGGCGATGTGCCGGCCAGCAATGGCGCAGGCGGGCTGCGCGGCCAGGTGGTTCGCACCACCTCGCTCGGTTTCGGGCGCCTGTCGCGCACCACCCGCCAGGACTTCAGCCGGGTGGTGATCGTGGTTGACGCCACCCGCGCCGCCGGCAAGCAGTTCGATGCGCTCGCCGACTACGTGTCGATGGTGGCGCTGGCCCAGGTGGACCCAGCCGCCGACACCTCCGGATATCCCACAATCCTCAATCTTTTCAATGCCAGCACCGCGCCTGACGGGATGGACGGGATGTCGGAATGGGACCTTGCCTACCTCGACGGGCTCTACAACGCCGAGCGCAACGCGCGCAACGCCGGGGCCCAGGAGCAGGACATCGCCCGACGCATGCGCGAAAGCGGCGAACCTCAGGATTGAGGGATTGAAGCGATCCGCGGCGAGGGCCACCTACTCGGTCTGGTGCAGCCTCCCCGCGACGGTCACCTGCGCCAGGGCGAGGCGCCCGTGAATTGCAACGGCGCCCGCAAGAGCGGCGTGCGCCTTGCGGCCTCATCCTTGCTATGGTCGTATAGATGGCCATCGTACGGTGGGCCATCGTACGGATGGGTGTCGCCAGGTTTTTGGTGAACGTTTTTGAAAGGGATCGCGGTCAGCATCGTGCAAGAGGGGACGCCAAGGGCCATAAGCCCGCCGTTTTCCCGATGATGATTCCCCAATGACGCGTCACACGTGATGAGTCGCAAAGTGATGAGTCGCAAGAACGATGCTGGCCCTGCACCCTCGAAGGATCGCTTATGAGTAAAGGCGCCTCAAGCGGAGAGTCGAAGAACACGCTTTATTGCTCGTTCTGCGGCAAGAGCCAGCA
>CAZNTI010000512.1:0-1721 GCA_964575885.1 uncultured Terricaulis sp. | reverse complement strand
CTTGCCGTCGCCGATCTTGCCGGTGCGGGCGGCGCGCTGGATGGCCTCGATTGCGGCCTCGACCTGGTCGTCGCCGAGCACCACCTCGATCTTCAGCTTGGGCAGAAAGTCGACGACATACTCGGCCCCGCGGTAGAGTTCGGTGTGGCCCTTCTGGCGGCCGAAGCCCTTGGCCTCGACCACGGTCATGCCCTGCAGCCCCAGCTCCTGCAGCGCTTCCTTCACCTCGTCGAGCTTGAACGGCTTGATGACGGCTTCGATCTTTTTCATTGGCGATCCGATCAATCTTGAGCGGGTTCTGGCCGCAACGGGCGCGAGTCGCAAAGGGGCGGTTTGGTGCTGACTGTGTGCGCCTCCCGGCGCCCAAAAGCTAGGCGCCGGCGCCCAATGTTACGGCTGGCTCGACGCGGTGAAGTCCTTAGACTGGCGTCATGGTCCGAGTGTTCCTGATCCGTCACGCCGAACCGCGAGCGCACTGGGGCGGGGACGAGCACAATCCGGGTCTCTCGGAAACCGGTCACGCGCAGGCGGCCGCGGCCGCTGCGGCGCTGGCTGGGCTGGGCGATCTTGCCGCCTGCTCCTCGCCGCTGCGCCGCTGCGTTGAGACCGCCTCGCCCTATGTCGATCAACGCGGCGTCGCGCTGCGCTACGACCCGCGTGTGGGCGAGGTGACCGCGCCCGCCGACATCGTCGATCGGCGCGCCTGGCTTATGGCCAACTTTCCGTTTCTAGATCCGCACCCGTCACAGCGCTGGGGCGCGCTCGATCCGCAACTGCATGCGTGGCGCGCGCAGGTGCTGAACGCGGTGCGCGAGCTTGGCGAGGACACCGCCATATTCAGCCACTTCATCGCCATCAACGCCCTCGTCGGCGCCGCGCTGGGACGCGACGAGACCATTGTTTGCCGCCCCGCGCACGCCTCGATCACCGAACTCGCGCTGAGCGATGCAGCGCTCAGCCTGGTGCGTCTCGGCGCGCAGATGGACAATGACGACGTACGATGAGCCGTGAAATCATCACCGTCGCCGATATGCGCGCCATCGATGCGCGCGCCGCTGCCATGGGCGTGGCGACGCGGACGTTGATGGAGAACGCCGGTCAAGCGGTCGCGCGCGAAATCATCGCCCGCCACGCGCCGTGTCCCACCGCCGTCCTGTGCGGGCCCGGCGCCAATGGCGGCGACGGCTGGGTGGCGGCGCGCCATTTGGCGAAAGCGGGGTGGCCGGTTTGGGTTGAGACGCTCGCGCCCCGCGCGGCGCTCGCCGGCGACGCCGCCGATGCCGCGCACGCCTTCGAGGGCGAAGTGCGGGCGTTGGAGGATGGACGCTCCGACGCGGACTTGGTCGTCGACGCCTTGTTTGGCGCGGGACTCAGCCGCCCGCTTGAGGGGGCCGCAGCGCAGCGCGCGCAAAAGCTGGCGCCCGAGCAGGTGATCGCGGTCGATCTCCCCAGCGGCCTCGACGGCGACAGCGGCGCTCTGCGCGGCGACGTTTGCTACCAGGCTGCGCTGACGGTGACGTTTGTGCGCAAGAAACCCGCGCATGTGCTGCAGCCGGGAAGGGCAAGGTGCGGCGAGGTGGTGGTCGCCGATATTGGCGCACCCGAGGCCGCTGTCGCGGCGCTCCCATTCAGCTCGGAAGTGATCTCGACCCTGATGCTGAACCTGATCGCGCTCATCGCCATGCGCTACGCGGTCGGGTATCCGTTCCTGCTGCAGGAAG
>CAZNTI010000511.1:0-1723 GCA_964575885.1 uncultured Terricaulis sp. | reverse complement strand
GCAGGGCATGCAATTGGGCATTCCCGCCATTGCGCTCAGCCAGGCGCGCGGCTTTCGCGGCGAGGAGGCGCCCATTCCATGGGAGACTGCCGAGACCCATGGTCCAGGCATAGTCGGCAAACTGCTGAAGCATGGCTGGCCCCGGGATGTTGTCATGAACATCAATTTTCCCGACGCGCCGCCCGATCAGGTCATCGCTGTTGAAACCACTGTGCAGGGCTTTCGCGACCAGCACATTATCTATGCCGATAAGCGCACCGATCTGCGCGGCGGCGCGTATTTCTGGCTCGGCTTTCACGGCAAGCTCTCCAATCCCCCAGAGGGCACCGATCTGCGCGCGATCTATGAGGGGCGTATCTCGGTGACGCCGCTGCATATCGATCTGACCCATCGAGAAACCGTGCATGCGCTGAAGGGCGTGCTGGGCGGAGCGCCGCCGAAGGCCGAAACGGCGTGAGCGGCGTCGACCCGGCGCGGTTGATGCGCTTCGTGCTGGAGATGCGCCAGGCTGGCGTCACTGATGCGCGCGCGCTGGCGGCGATGGAGCGTACGCCGCGCGCGCATTTTGCGCCCGAGCATCTTGAAGGTTTGGCGCTGGACGATGTCGGCCTGCCTCTCCCGCACGCGCAAATCATGACCAAGCCGTCGCTGATCGGGCGCATGGTCGCGGCGTTGAGCTTGGCGCCCGAGCACGCCGTGCTGGAGGTCGGAACCGGTTCGGGCTTTCAGGCTGCGGTGATCGCCGCTATGGCGCGACGGGTGGTGACGCTGGAGCGCTGGCGCGAACTGGTCGCCGAGGCCCGCGGACGGCTCGGACGCGCACGGCTGCTGCATGTGTTCGCACACACCGCCGACGGTGCGGAGGGCTGGAGCGAGGAGGCGCCCTACGACCGCATCGTCGTCAACGCCGCGATGGCGGACGTTCCCGCAGCGCTGATCGAGCAGCTCAAGCCCGGCGGCGTGCTGCTGGCGCCGCTCGGCGACGCCGAGGCGCAGCGGCTGATCCGCTATTGCAACGGCGATCGCGAAGATTTGGGACCGGTGCGATTCCAGCCTCTGGAGCGCGGCGTCGGCGAAGCCGCGCCGAGCCAGGATTGCGCGCCGTCCTGATTCTCATGGACAATCGGGTGATGATGCGCGCAGGCCTGATATTGGCGGTGATGGCGGCAGGTTGCGCCACCGGTGAGCCCGCGCCGATCAGTTACGGCGGCGCGCCGCGGGCGTCGCCACCGCCGCGTTCCGCCGCGCCGCCACAACGTGAAGTTCACGCTCAGCCTGCGCCCGATTGGGCGGCAGGCGAGGGCACGCCGCTATCGGTCTATGCTTTGCAGCCAGATGTGGCGCATCCCTACGATCCCGCCCGGTTGCCGCGCAGTCATCGGGTCGCTGCTCACGAAGCGCTCTCAGACATCGCCGCGCGCTATCAGGTGCCCGTGCAAGCGCTGATCGAGCAGAACCGGCTTTCGCCGCCTTACGCGCTGACGCCGGGGGGCGAACTGGAGCTGCCGCCGCCGCGCTTTCACGTCGTGGCTGCGCGCGAGTCGCTGGCGGATGTCGCCGGCGCCTACAATGTCGACACGCGTTCGCTGGCGCTGCTGAATGGGCTTCGGCCTCCGTATAGCGTGCGCGAAAACGATCGCATCGTGCTGCCCGCCACGGCGCGGCCTTGGCGGCCCGCAGCTGCGGCCCCGGCGCCGCGAGCGCCGGCGGCCGCATCCGCGCC
>CAZNTI010000510.1:0-1724 GCA_964575885.1 uncultured Terricaulis sp. | reverse complement strand
CAGATCGGCGGGCACGCCTTCGCCGCGTTCATAGAGCTTGGCGAGGCGGTATTGCGCCATGGCGAAACCGCGGTCGGCGGCGCGGCGCAGCAGGGCTACGCCTTCCTGAGCACGCCCCGCCCCGATGCGCTGCAGCGCCATTTCGTATTGCGCGGTGAGGTCGCCGGCGGCAGCGGCCTCTTCGAGGGTCTGGGCGCGCGGGCCCAGCGGCCCCGCCACCACGGCTGTGGACGCCTGCTGCATGGCGGCGTCGCCTTGCGCGACCGGGGGCGCTTCGCCCTCCGGCGCCATGCCCTCGACCGGCGGTTCGGCGAACGGGTCGGCGGCCGGCTCGATCACCGGTGCGGCGTCCGCGGGTGCGGGCTCGGGCTGCACGTTTGCGGTGCTCTCGCCGCCGTTGCGGTTGATGTACCAGGCGCCGCCGAGCAGGAGCGCTGCAACGACGCTGGCCGCGCCCCAAAGCACGACCCGGCTCGACCCGCGCAGGCTGAGCTGCGGCGGCGGACCGGAATCGGTGCGTTGCGGCAACGCCTGCGCCTGCGCCGCCTTGCGCGCGTTGGCGAGATAGTCGTAGCGGCCGGTTGGACGCGGGGGATCGCTCAGATCGAGGATCGGCGTGCCCGACGCGGTGTGGGTGGGGGCCGCCGACTTCGTCTCCGGCGCCGGTGCTTCAAGCGCGTTGGTCTCCTCCGGGCCCCAGAGTTCGTCATCGACGCTGGCCCCCGCAAGGATGTCCGTGTTGGCGTCCTCGCGCGTATCCTCGATCAGCAGATCGTCCGCGACCACGTTTTTCAGGCTTTCGGCGGCCGGTTGGGTCGGGGGATCTTCGGTTATGAGCAGATCGTCGAGATCTTCGGCGAAGTAGATGTCGTCATCGATGGCGGGCGCCGATTCCGGCGCCGCAGCCGGCAGCGGTCCTGCGCGCAGCGGCGGGCTCTCGTGCGAGGCGGTGTAGGGCGCCGGCGTGGGATCGCTTAAATCGGCGTCGAACTGATCGAAGCCGCCGAAATCGGAGAAGCTGTCCGCCGCGGGTGCGCTGGGGATTTCGTGCGCCGGTTCGGCGCGCGCTGGGTCGCGCGCGCTTTCATATTGCTCCAGCTTGCTGGCGACGCTCGACACCGCCTTCTGAACCGGGGCGATAGCTTCAACCGATCGTTCCTCGACTTCGGCAAGGCGCTGCATAATCGAACTGATGGCGTCGGAGACGCGCGCACCGGCGCGCTCTTCGCTGTCGAGCATGCGCTCGCCAAGTTCGCGGGAGAGGGTTTCATTGCGCTGATTGAAGCGCTCCGCCATCCGCGCGACCTGTTCGCCGACGTGCTCGATCGCCTGCGCACTGCGCGTTTCCACCGCGCCGACGCGTTCTTCGAGGCGCTCCGACAGGCGCCCGACTTCGAGGCCCATGCGGTCGAAAGCCGCCGCTTCGCGGCGTTCGATGTCGTCGAAGCGCTGCTCCAGGGTTTCGGCCATGCGCGCCAGCTCTTCGCGAACCGCCGCCGCCGCCGCATCGTCGTTGCGCGTCTCCACCGCCCGCAAGCGCTTGTCGACGGTCTCCGACATGCGCTTGATTTCAAGCGAGATCGCCTCGATCGTCTGGGCTTGGCGGCGTTCCGCGGAGGCGAGCCGGCGATTGACGTCGGCGAGCCCATCTTCCACGCCCTGGCCGTTCTCAAGCACCGCCTGCAGCTGCTGGGCCACATCGTCGCGCACGCTTTGGGCCATGG
>CAZNTI010000509.1:0-1737 GCA_964575885.1 uncultured Terricaulis sp. | reverse complement strand
CGCCCCGGCGACCACGAAGCGCCCGGCGCGCACCGCCGGCAAGCCGTCGAGCGCCATCGCCACCCAGTCGGCCGGCTCTACCGTGCTGTGTACGAGATGCAATTCCGGCGCGGCGGCGCCGACGATGGCGCAGACGCTCGCCGCATCTTGTTCGGTGGGCGCATAAACTTCGAGGCGAAAGCGGGCGGGGCCTTCTTCGAACCAGCTCACCGCGTCGGCAGGCGAGGGATCGTGGCGGTCGAGTTCGTCAGCGGCGGCGCGGATTTGCGCAAGCGATCCAAGGGCGGTGAGGAGAAGCATGGAGCTGCGGCGTAGCCGCTGCGGCGCGTGCTGTCACGCGCCGCGCCAGGCCAGATCGCCTGCATGGCCAACGCGTTGAGCTGAGATTCAGGTGCAGGCGGACTTATTGGCGCCGGTCAATATGGGAGCATGACCTTGAAAAAATTGTCACTTTGGATCAGCGGCGCCGCCGCTGCGCTGTTGGCCGCGAGCGCTGCGGCCGTGGCTTCGCCGATCACCAGCGATCTGGATCAGCAACGTCCGGGGCGGGCGCTCGCGCACGGCGCGCGCGGCGCCGATGACGGGGCCCTGCAGTTCGCCGGCAATTCCTCGTTGAACTCTTCCTCCAACAGTTCCTCCAACTCGAACTCGAACAGTTCCAGCAATTCGAGTTCCAACAGCTCCAGCAATTCGAGTTCCAACTCGTCATCCAACAGCTCGAGCAATTCCAGCTCCAATTCCTCATCGAACAGCTCCAGCAATTCGAGTTCCAACTGGTCGAGCAATTCCTCCAGCAATTCGAATTCCAATGGCCGCCGCCGCCGCGGCGGGCGTCCGTGATGACGAGGATCGCCGGGGCGCCGATGGCCAGGCCCTGACGGAGCGGCGCGGCGATGTTGCGTGGGGAGGCGATTGAATTTCTATGCGCGCCCGAGGATTTGGGTGTCATCGCCGCGCCGCGTCCGGCCAAGGAATTTCTGCCGACATGGTGGCGTAAGCTCGCGCCCGTCACGCACGAAACGGTGGGGCCGAACAATAACGGCCTCACCGTCAAGCGCTGCATGCCGGTGCTTGATGCGCTGAGTTTAGGCTGGGTGCTGCCGCTTGCCGCCACGGTGCGGCTGGAGATCAGCGACGGCGGCCAGCGCCTCGACGCCGGTTGGGATTTCGACCGCACGATGGTGAGCTTCCATGCGCGCGAGCAGGTTGCCGGCCACCCACGCTTGCCCCGCCCGCCAGCGAAATTCCACAATTATTGGACGATACGCACCGCCAAGGGCTGGTCGTGCCTGTTCACGCCGTTGCTGAACGGCGCCGATGACGTGGTCGAGATCGTGTCTGGCGTCGTCGACACCGACCGCTACCACGCGCACATCCATTTTCCGTTCTTTCCGCTGGCGCCGGACGGGCGCTACACGCTGGAGAAGAATTACCCGCTGGTGCAGGTGATCCCGTTCAAGCGCGACGCCATGCGCGGCGCCGTGCGTGCGGAGACCGAAGCGGAAGCGGCCGCCCGCGAACGCATCCTGCGCGCAACGCAAGCCGGCGACGGTTGGTACCGCGAGCAGGTGCGCGCGAAGCGGGATTAGGGGGCGCAACCATCACGCCGCGTCCGCCGGCACGACGAAGCTATCGATCACACGCTTCTCTCCAGCCTTGTCGAAATCCACCGTCAGCTTGTTGCCCTCCACCACGCGGATTTTTCCGTAGCCGAATTTCTGGTGGAAGATGCGGTCG
>CAZNTI010000508.1:0-1739 GCA_964575885.1 uncultured Terricaulis sp. | reverse complement strand
CGCGGTGATTGCACCGACCCACGCGAACGGCCCGTTGCGGCTGGTCCCGTCCCAATTGGCGCCGGCGCCATCGGCGGGCGACAGCAGCGTCTCGATCTCGAGGCCCGCCGGCAACAGATCGACCAGCACGGTTGGATAATTGCGCGCGCCGGCCGGTTGCCCGGACAGCACCACCACCACCCTGTCGCCCTGGCGCAGCCTTGAGAGATCCGCCGCGGCGCCGTTCAGCCCGAACACGCGCTTGTCGATGGCATAGCCTTCCTGCATCGCCGGCGGCGCCGCCAGCGGCGCGCCCGACAGCGCCAGCGAGCGCCACACCGGACCGCGCGCATTGTTGCGGAACACCAGTCCCGCAGCCAGCCGCTGCGCATCCGCCATCACCCGCCGCTCGGCCATCGCCTGGCCGTTGAGCGATACATTGACGGGGCCGGAGCGCGCCAGCAGCGCGTTCGCCGCCAGCAGCAATTGCGCCTGCTCCTGTGTCATCAGCGCATTGGCGTCCGGCGTGTCGCGTTCCAGCCGCTGACGCAGCAGGTTGACGAGTTCGGTCTCGCCCGCCTCGGCGGCGAGCGCCAGCACCCCGGCGACGTCGCGCAGCGGCGACTGATACCAATCGCCGGTGTTGCGATAGCCCAGCGCCTGCTCGGCCTCGCGGAAGGCGTTGCGCGAGCGCGCGCGGTCGCCCATGTGCGCCAGCGCCGCGCCGATCTGCGCGCGCGCCAGCGGCGAGGGTTCATTGCGCATGCGCGCGTCGTGATAATAGCGCAGCTGGCCGATATCGGCCTCGCCGGCTTTCGCCAGCACGTAGAGCGCATAAGCCGCCGCGCGCGAGCGCAGCAACTCGTCGGTGTCGTTCGAGCCCGGCCAGCGATAGATTTCGAACTGATAGCCGACGCCGCCGAAATCGTTGAGCCGCGCCACCCGCCGCAACGCTGCATACGCTTGGCGCATGGGTTCGCGCGGCACCGCCAGGCCCTGCTGCTGGGCGCGCAACAGGAAGTCGACGATATAGGCGCCCAGCCATGGCGACGCATTGGCGTCGCCGGCGCTCCAGAGCCCGAAGGCGCCGTCGGGCCCCTGCCGGTCGAGCAATTGCGTGGCCGCCTCCTGCAGCCGCCGCGTGATGCGCGGATCGCGCTCACGCCCGGCCTCCGCGGCCAGCGTGTTGTAGTACAAGAGCGGCATGGCGACGCTCACCAGCTGCTCCGAGCACCCGTACGGATAACGGTACAGTTCGTCCAAGATCGGGGCCGGGTCGAGCCCCGCGAGGTTCGAGAACGAGATCAGCGCCTCCGCGCTCGGCTGGAATGTCGCCAGCGCGTCGGCGGGCGCGCGCCAACTTGCGCCGGCCGCCTGCGGCTCGGTCTGCACGACCGTGATCGGCAGATAGGCCGCACGCGACTGGATGTCGTAGCTGCGCTCGACCGCCGCAAAGCCTTGCGGACCCTCAACCCTGAGCGTGATCCGCCCCACCCCGATCGGCCCGCCGGCGATGGGGATCAGCGCGGTTTGCCGCTGCCCGCGATTGAGCGTGAAGCGGCGCGGCGCGGCCTGGATCTGCGCGGTCTGCGAGCCCGCCACCGTCACCGTGTAGGCGCCGTTCGGCCCCTCCACATTATCGATGTTGAGCGCCCCTTGCGCCTGATCGCCCGGCGCCAGGAAGCGCGGCAGGATCAGCTCCGCCACCACCGGGTCGCGCACGATCACCTCCTCGGCGTCCTGGACGAGCGCGCTTGCGC
>CAZNTI010000507.1:0-1741 GCA_964575885.1 uncultured Terricaulis sp. | reverse complement strand
CCGGCAGCCGCCGCTTCGAGGCCTATGACGCCGACTTCACGCCGTGCCACTGCCGTCAGCAGAGGCTCGACACCCATCGCGTCGATGTCGAAATTGTCGAAGGTCAGGCGCGGCGCCGCGACAGGATCCCAGTCAGGAAACAAACCCGAGCCGTTGTCGAAGCGAACGTCGCTCGGCAGCGCAACTTCGGCCGTGTGGCGCCCGGCGGCGGTTTCGCGCACGATGAACGCGACCGGGCCGTCGATGCTGGCGACAGTGCGGGTGCGCGCGCGGCCACTGATGGTTTCCACCTCGATCGATTGCATCGCGCCGGAAACGTCCTGACGATACACGGTCCGGGTGTCCACCACCGTCGCAGACCCGCCCTCATCGGTCAGGTAAAGGCGCTGGCTGGCGACCACCTCGCGACCTTCAGCGCCGGACACGACCCTGCGCGAGGCGTGGCCGAGCCGGGCCCCGCCCGCATCGCTGATCACATACCAGCGCTCGTCGGGCGCATCTTGCGCGTGCGCTGAGACGACAATCGCCGCAGCGACGCAAGCAAACACCAAGCATAATCGTTCACGCCACATCGCGTGGAGGCTAGGCCCCCGCCCGGCGACGTAGCAATGAAACCGTCATCACTTGAGCGTGAGATCAGCGCGCGACCAAAAACGGCCGCGGATCGCCGGGCTTCGATCCGTGACGCGCGCGTTCGATGATTTCAAAGCCCGCCTCGGCGATCTCGCGCTCAAGCTCGGCCGCTGTGAAGAACGCCACGAACGGCGCCTGGCCCAGCGCCCGCATAATCGGCACCAGCACGCGAAACGCCGGGTTCATCTCGCCCAGACATGGCGTCTTGGTGATGAAGAGGCCCCCTGACTTGAGAAGACGGCGCACGCCGCGGAGGGCTTCTGCTCTCGCTTGCACCAGATGCAGCACATTGAAGCCCAGCACGACATCGAAGCTGGCGTCGGGCCAGCCGGCGGTTTCAGGCGCGCCGACCTCGAATGTCAGGTTGGCGGCGCCCGCCGCCGAAGCCTTCTCGCGCCCGATGCCGATCATCGCACCGGAAATATCGCTGGCGACATAGCGGGCCGAGGCGGGGGCGAGTTGGAGCGCGGTCGTGCCGGTGCCGCAGCCGAACTCGTAGACCGCATCGCTGGCCTTTAGATAGCGGCGGGTGTGCTCGAGCGTGCGCTCATAGCCCGCCATGTCGCCGATCTTGCTGGCGGCGTATTTGCGGGCGGTGCGGTCCCAGAAGCGGGCGTCGGTGGTGGTCGGCATGGTGAACTCCTTGGCCGCTGCCTAGCACGCGCGCGCGCGCAGTGCGCTGCCGGCTGGCGCTGTGGGCCGCAAAAGGTTCATAAAGCGGCTGATCTTCGCGATTCCCGGACCTTCAAGACCAGTACATGACCGACACCCTCCCAATCCAACGCGCCCTCATCTCCGTTTCCGACAAAACCGGCCTGATCGAGCACGCGAAAGCGCTGCAAGCGCTGGGCGCGGCCCTCGTCTCCACCGGCGGCACCAGGCGCGCGATCGCCGACGCAGGCTTAGAGGTGCAGGACGTCTCCGCCGTCACCGGCTTTCCGGAGATGATGGACGGGCGGGTAAAGACGCTGCACCCGAAGGTGCATGGCGGCCTGCTGGCGATCCGCGGCAATGCCGAGCAAGACAGGGCTGCAGCCGCGCACGGCATCGCGCCGATCGACCTGCTGGTAGTCAATCTCTATCCGTTCGAAGCAACCGTGGCCAAGGG
>CAZNTI010000506.1:0-1746 GCA_964575885.1 uncultured Terricaulis sp. | reverse complement strand
GCTCGCCGTCCTTGGGCGCGCGAATCTGGCCTTCGACCGTGTCGCCGGTGCGCAGCCCGAATTTGCGGATTTGCTGAGGGCTTATGTAGATGTCGTCCGGGCCGGGCAGGTAGTTCGATTGCGGCGAGCGCAGGAAGCCGAACCCATCGGACAGGATTTCGCACACGCCAGCGCCGCCGATTTCGACGCCGCGCTCGGCGACATGCTTCAGGATCGCAGCCTGCATGTCCTGCGTGCGCAGCGTGTTGGCGGCTTCGATCTCAAGCGATTCCGCGAGTTCGAGCAGCTCGGACGGGGGTTTGCGTTTGAGCTCCTGCAGCGTCAGTTGCGTGAGCTCTTCGATGGCTTGTTCGTCAGTCATTTGTCATCTCGGGGGACGGTCCTTGGGCGTCGCAACGCTCAGAACGGACCATCCGAAAAAGGGGAGCCGGCGGTTAGAGGAATAAGCGACGCCGCCGTCGCGCGCGCGCCGAAACGCACGTTCAAAGCAACACCACAGCTCAGCCGAAGCGTCAAGCCGAGGCGCTCATTTGCCCATCACTAGGGTTCGAGCGTGGCCAGAAGGACAGCAAAGATAGCTACGAGGAAGGGAACCTCGCTCATCCGCCGCCAGAAAACTTCGGAATGACGCCGCTCGCCGGCAGCCAGCTTGCGTCCAGCCGAAGATAGGAAGCCGTGATAGCCGCTCAAGACTAACACAAGAATAAACTTGGCCCAGAACCAGTGCGGCACGCCGCCGACAATCTCGCCGAGCGGCCGCGACCAGTCGCCGACCAGGTACGTCGAAAACAGAAACAGCCCGAACGCCCAGGCCAGAACGAGGCTCGGCCCCAAGATGATCATGCGCAGGTTGCGCGCCGCCTTGAGCATCGCTTGCTCAATCTCGCCGCCGGGCTGGCCGGCGGTGAGGTAGGCGTAAAAGCGTGGCAGCATCAGCAGGCCGGCGATCCAGGCGATCACCGCGATGATATGCAGCCCGCGGGCCAGATCGTAGCTGATCACGTGTTCCATCACTGCGCTCCCTGTGCGCACAGCCCCCAGGCCGCCGGACACAGCCGGCCGCCCGATTCAGCCTGCAGCGTAGCCGGGGCGGCCAGCGCTCGCTCCACTAAATCGGCGAGCGCGTCGATGAAGCGCGGGGCGACGCCCAGAGCAGGGGCGCGCAGATAGAAAGGCACGCCGACCGCGTGGGCCAGTTCGGCGTACTCAAGATCGAGCTCCACCAGCGTCTCCACGTGCTCTGAAACAAAGGCTACTGGAGCAACGATCACCCCGACCGCATCCGCGGCCGCGGCGCGGATCTCTTCGTCCGTCGCCGGGCCGATCCAAGCGAGCGGGCCGACACGGGATTGGTAGCACACGCGCTTGTCCCAGTCCGCGGGCAACAGTGCGCCGATCGCCGCGGCGCTTTGCTCAACCTGCCATTGATAGGGATCGCCGCGATCCACCACGTTTTGAGGCAAGCCATGCGCGGAGAACAGCACCCGCGGCTTCGCCGGCGACCCGCCCTTGCGCCACGTCTCCAGAATTGCATCCGCGTGCGCTTGGGCGAAACCAGCGCCCGCCGGATAGCAGCAGATCGCCGCCGCCGGCAGGTCGGACACCCGCCGCCACTCGCGCAGCGAGGAACCCGTCGTGGTCGAGGAAAACTGCGGATAGAGGGGCAACAGGACAGCATCGGTCGCCCCCCAATCGGCGGCGGCTTGCGCGGCGTCCTTCACAAACGGGCGCCAGTAGCGCATCGCC
>CAZNTI010000505.1:0-1762 GCA_964575885.1 uncultured Terricaulis sp. | reverse complement strand
TCATCCGAAAATAGGTGGACAGCTCCATCGGGCAGCGCACGCCCGGCGGCACGTAGACGAACGAGCCGTCCGAGAACACCGCGCTGTTGAGCGTCGCGAAGAAATTGTCGCTCGTGGGCACCACCGTGCCCAGATACTGGCGCACCAGCTCCGGATGCTCTTGCAGCGCCTCGCTGATCGGGCAGAAGATGACGCCCGCGGCGGCGAGCTCCTTCTTGAAGGTGGTGACCACGCTGACGCTGTCGAACACCGCGTCCACCGCCACTCTGGGCGCGCCTTCAACACCCAGCAGCACCTCCTGCTCGCGCAACGGAATGCCGAGCTTCTTGTAGGTTTCGAGAATCTCCGGCTCGACCTCATCGAGACTCTTGTATTTGGCCCCTGATTTCGGCGCCGCGTAGTAGCGCGCAGCCTGGTAGTCGATCGGGGGATAGCGCACCAGCGCCCAGGTCGGCTCCTCCATCGTGAGCCAGCGGCGGAAGGCGTCGAGCCGCCATTGCAGCATCCAGGCGGGTTCGTCCTTCTTGGCCGAGATGAAGCGCACGATATCTTCACTCAGGCCCGGCGGCGCCAGGTCCTGTTCGAGGTCGGTGATGAAGCCGTGCTTGTACTTCTCGGCCTCAAGCGCTCGCGTCGCCGCCACTGTTTCAACGTCGATGCTGTCTTTGACCTGCGCCATCAAGCGGCCCCCTTAAGCGCACGCCGTGCGGCTATCTTGGCGAGTGCGGCGAGCGCCTTATCGACATCGTCCTCGCGCGAGCCGTGCCCGAAGCTGACGCGCAGCGCGGTTTTGGCCAAATCGGAAGCAACGCCCATCGCCGCCAGCACGCGGCTCGATCGCACTTTGCCCGAGGAGCACGCGGCGCCTGAACTTACCGCGACGCCTTCGAGGTCCATAGCGATGACGGCGGTTTCAGCGCTGAGGCCAGGCAGTGCGAAGTTGGAGGTGTTGGGCAAGCGCGCAGCGTCAGCTCCGAAGATCACGGCGTCGGCGGGCAAGTGCGCTTCGAACCGGTCGCGCAGCGCAGCCAGCCGCCGCGCTTCGCCCGGCATCTCGCGCAGCGCCGCCTCTGCGGCCGCGGCGAAGCCTGCAATCGCCGGCATGTTCTCGGTGCCGGGTCGGCGCCCACGCTCCTGGCCGCCGCCAAGGCGCGTGCTCACGAACGGCGCGCCGGGCGCAAGCGCCAGCGCGCCAACGCCGGGGGGGCCGCCAATCTTGTGGCTCGAAACCACCAGATAGGTCGCGTCGAGATCGGCGACGCTCACAGGCATGCGCGCAAAGGCCTGGGCGGCGTCGACCAGCAGCAGCGCGCCGTGCTCGCGGCACAACGCGGCGACCTTGGCGATCGGCTGGATCACGCCGGTTTCATTGTTGGCGAGCTGCACCGCGACCAGGGCGGGCTTCGCCGCCGCCCGCAGCATCGCGTCCAAGCGTTCAAGATCGATCACGCCGGCGCTGGTGACCGGCGCCAGCAGCGGCGCGCGCGGCTTGGCGTGCGCGTCAACGGCGTCGTGCTCGACGCTCGACACGATCAACGCGCCGCCGCTTGCGCCATGTGCATCCAGCGTCAGATGCAAAGCTTCGGTGGCGCCGGATGTAAACACCATGTTGTCGGCGCGCGCGCCCACCGCCGCCGCGATTGTCTCGCGCGCATCCTCGAGCGCTGCGCGGGCGCGCCTGCCGGCGGCGTGCACCGAGGAGGGGTTGGCGCCCAGAGCCAGCGCGCGCGCCACCGCCACCGACGCTTCGGCCCGGATCGGC
>CAZNTI010000504.1:0-1764 GCA_964575885.1 uncultured Terricaulis sp. | reverse complement strand
CGCGCCATCACGCCGGGTTCGATCCAGTGGAAATTCGAGAACCTCGCCCGCAGGAAGCCGTGGTCCGCCCAGACCAGGTCGCGCTCGGCCCGGCGGCGCCCGGCCGCGGTGGCGAGATTGAATCGCGTCGGTTTGGGCTGACGGGCCGTACTCATGCGGCAGAACTCATTCGTATGCTGGCGCGGTGGCCGGCGGCCCTCCTATAAGGGCGATCATGGCGACACAAGCCGCCGCCCTCCGTACGGACCCATGCTGAGACAGCTCCTCGCCGCCCCGGCCTTTCAATTCCTGATAGGACGCACCATCGGCCTCTACATGCTGCTGGTGGGCGCCGCCACCCGCTGGACACGGGTCAATCAGGCCGCGGTCGAGCCCTTCTGGCGGGGCGAAAGTTCTGTTGTGCTCTGCATCTGGCACGGACGTTTCCTCCTAACCCACAAGATGTGGGCGTTTGGGCCGGGCGTGCCCAAGGCAAAGATGCTGATTTCACAGTCGCGCGAAGGCGGCGTGGTCGCGCACGCCTCGCGCACCGTGGGCGCGGAAGTGATCCGCGGCTCTGCCGCCAAGCGCGTTCGGCGCAAGCGCGACGGGGTCGTCAGCGAACGCACCCAAAGTAAGGGCGGGCCGGGTGCGATGCGCGCCATGGCGCGCCACATCGAAGACGGCGGCATCATCGCCATGACGCCCGACGGACCGCGCGGGCCGCGCATGCGCGCGCGGCTGGGGCCAATCCAGATCGCCAAGCTGGCGCAGGCGCCGATGCTGGCGCTCGCCTGGTCAACCAGCCGCCGCAAGGTGTTCGAGAACAGCTGGGACAAGTTCATCCTGCCGCTGCCGTTCGGGCGCGGCGCACTGGTGTGGGGCAATCCGATCGCGCCGCCCGCGCCTGACGCCAGCGACGCCGACATCGAGGCCGTGCGGCTGCAACTCGAAGCCGAAATGTTGCGCATCTGCAGCGAGGCCGATCGCATCGCCGGGGTCGCGGCGGTCGAGCCAGCGCCGGCGACGGCGACGCCCGCGGCCTCGGAGCGCGTGGCGGCGCAGTGAGCCTGATGCTTGCCCTCTATCGCGGCTTGAGCAGCGTGCTGGGCGTGGGCGCCGGCGCGTGGCTGTCCGAGCGCGCGCGCGAAGGCAAGGAGGATCCCGCGCGCATCGAAGAACGCTTCGGCCGCTATGCGCAACCGCGCCCGCCAGGGCGGCTGATGTGGGTGCACGCGGCCAGCGTCGGCGAAGCCGGCGTGGCGCTGGCGCTGATCGAGGCGCTCACGGCGCGCGATGACGGGCTTGCTTTCGTGCTCAGCACCGGCACCCGCACGTCGGCCGAGTTGGTCGCACGCCGGGCGCCGGCGCGCACCACGCATGTCTACGCCCCGCTTGACCGCATCGATGCGGTGCGGCGCTTCTTCGCGCACTGGCGTCCTGACGCCGGCGTGTTTGTTGAAAGCGAGCTGTGGCCCAATCTCATTCTGGAAGCGCAGCGGCGCGGCGCGCCTTTGGCGCTGGTCAACGCGCGCATGAGCCCGCGTTCGCTCAAGCGTTGGCTGGGGTGGCGCGCCGCGGGCGCGCGGCTGGTGCGGGCGTTCGCCTGGATTTCCGCCGCCGACGCGCGCACCGCGCAGGCGCTTGCGGAGCTGCGCGGCGGGGCCGTCGCTAATCTAGGCAATCTGAAGCTCGCAGCGCCTGCCCCGCGCGTGGACACAGCCGCACGCGCAGCGCTCGCCGCCGAGATTGGCAACCGCCCGCTCTGGCTTGCCGCCTCCACCC
>CAZNTI010000503.1:0-1779 GCA_964575885.1 uncultured Terricaulis sp. | reverse complement strand
CACGTGCCATTCGATCAGCGGCGCGCCAAGCGCCTCGGCGACCTCGATCGCCAGCATGGTCTTGCCGGTGCCGGGCTCGCCTTTGACCAGCAACGGCCGCTCCAGCGTGATGGCGGCGTTGACGGCGACCTTGAGGTCTTCCGTGGCGACATAGTCCTTGGTGCCTTCAAACCGCATGCGCGCTCCCTTTTCGGGGCGCACTTAAATCGCGCGGGCCGAGCGAAGCAAGCGGGTGCGCATCTGCAGGAGGAGCCGCACGCGGGCGGCGACCAGATCAGGGCCAGGCGCGGCGACGAGCCGCGCCCTGATGGCGGCGGCGATCTCCGCAGGCGACCGCGGCGGCGCCGGCGGTCGCGGCGGCGTCGGCGTTGGCGGCTTTGGCGGATCGCGCGGCTTGATCCCGATCGCCGCCGCCAAGTGCTGCAGGTCAGGGTCATCGGCGTTGACGCGCGCATTGCGGGGGCCGCGCACCTCGGTGAAATAGGGGGCGTTGGGGGCCGGCGCCATCACCACCATCATGCCCGCGTTGGATGCATCGCGCAGCACCCAGAACTGGGCGCGTCCGCTGCGTAGCATCGCCCCGTAGGAGCTGCCGCGTGTGGTGCGCGCCAGGCAATTATAGAACTCGCGCCCGATGACGCGTAGCTCGGAAATCGACTGCACGCGCCGCCAGCTGCGCCCCGGCGTGGCGTCAGCGGTGGCCGGTTCGCACACCGGCGCGGAGTCGATGTCTTCGATCCAAAGCGCGAGCAGGCGCGCGTAATAGAGCGCCTTGCGGGCGGTGACGTCGAAATCGGCGCGGTCGATCTTGTCCAGGAAAGCGCGCGCCTGGGTGATATGGGCGGCGTCCTTGGGGCGTTCATCGACGCTGAAGGCGGCGAGCTTGCAGGTGTCGCCGAGGCGGCGAGCGACATTGTGCAAGCGTATCGCGGCGCCGCGGCTGGGATGGGCGATGTGTACAAGATCGCCGCGCTCGAGCGCGCGCTGGGCCCAATCGGGCGGCGCCTTGAGTTCGCCGGGCATGGCGGGTCGAAAGTTGCTCTCGTCCTTCAGCAGTTTGGCCAGAGCCAGGGCCTGGAAGCGCTCGGCGACGGCCTTGTCGGGGATCTTGCACGCCGCCCGGCGCGTCAGCGCCCGCAGCGGCTCCAGGCTAATGGCGTTGATCACGGAACGACCTCCTCTCTCGCCCATGAGCGGGCTCGCAATGCGGGCGCGCGGTTCCGGCGCATGCGGGTGCGCGTCCGCGCCCCGGCTCGGAAGCCCTCGCGGCTCCTGGGTTTGAAGTTTCGAAGTGGCCCGGGCCGATCGTCCGGCGCCGGATAAACGCTACGTTTACCATCGCCGCGAATCAATCGGGCAGCGGTTGAATGCGCTGCTGTGCAACTGCGCCGACACGCACAAACGCGGCCTTGCGACACGCCAGGGTCGGCGCCGCGGCGGCGGCGCAAGCAGTGCGCGCAACGCGCCGTTAACCTTCCCGGAGGAGGGTGGCGCTAGTGCACTCCCAGAAGCGGGGTTTATGGGGCCATGCCGCTCAAATTGTCCTTGCGACCGGGCGAGAAGTTCGTCGTCAATGGCGCTGTCGTCCAGAATGGCGATCGGCGCGCGGCCCTGGTGCTGCAGAACAAGGCTTCCGTGCTGCGTGAGAAAGACATCATGCAGCCGGAAGACACCGACACGCCGGCCAAGCGCATCTACTTTCCGATCATGCTGATGTACCTCGACGAAAACGGGCGCGATCGCGCGTATGCGGAATTTGCGGCTAGGCTCACCGAATTC
>CAZNTI010000502.1:0-1784 GCA_964575885.1 uncultured Terricaulis sp. | reverse complement strand
CGGCGGCGCGGTTTCGATGGCGCGCGCGTCGGCGAGCGCCTGCGCCAGCAGACGCTCCGGCCAACGGGCGTCGATATCGACGAGCAGATCGGCGCGGCGCTCGAGCAGGCGCTTCAGGTAGGGCGCATGCGCCACCGCCGCAGCCGCCGCGTCAGCCCACGGCGAGCCTGCGAACGCCGGCGGCGGCGCGCTCAGGGCGCGTGCGGGCGCAACGGCGATCACGAACTCGCCGCCGGCAGCACCAGCGCCACCCCGAGGCCGCGATGCTCGTCGTCGCCTAGACCATCGCGCAAATGCAGGCCGCCGCGATGCAGGCGCGCCACCGCCGCCACCAGGCTCAGCCCCAAACCGGCGCCGGGCGTGGTGCGCGCGCTTTCCAGCCGCACGAAGCGCTCCAGCACGCGGTCGCGATCGCCGGGCGCGATTCCGGGCCCGTCGTCGAGCACCAAGAGCTCGATGCGGCCATCGGCGCGCAGCGAGGCGCGCACGTCGATCTGACCGCCCGCCGGAGTATACTTGATGGCGTTCTCGATGAGGTTTGACACCGCCTGCGCGAACAGACCGCCCTCGCCCCTCAGCGCCAAGCCCTCGGCGATCTCGCCGCGCAGCGCCAGGCCCACTTCCTCGGCGGCGGGTTCGTAAAACTCCACCAGCTCGCGGACGATGGCGGTGGCGTCGATCGGTTCGAAGCGCCAGTTGGAACTCGCCTCCACGCGCGCCAAGCGCAACACGCCAGCGAACATGCCCAGCAGGTTGTCGGCTTCATCGATGGCCTTGCGCAACGCCTCGCGATCGATCTCGGAATTGGGCGGGCGCTCCAAGGCTGCTTCGAGCTTCTGCCGGAAGCGGGTGACCGGGGAACGCAGATCGTGGGCGATGGCGTCGCCGGCGGTGCGCATGGTCTGCATGAGCTGGTCGAGCCGATCCAGCATGGCGTTGAAGGCTTCGGCGAGCTTGTCGAACTCGTCGCCGTCGCCGCGCACCGGCGCGCGCCGGGTGAGATCGCCGGTCATCACCTCGCGGGCGGTGTCGACCAGCACCTCGACGCGGCGAGTGGCGAGCCACGACGCCATCAGCCCGCTCGCCACCGACAGCAGCACCCCCAACAGCGCCACCGTCCAAAGCGTCTGGGTGATGCGCCCGGAAATGACGGCGCTATCGCCGAGATCGCGCGCCACCAAAAGGATCGGCCCGTTGAGCACCCGCCCGACCTGCCCGCGCGCGCGTCCGCGCTGCGGCGCGCCCTCAGCATCGATGCGTTCGAAGCTGAAATCGATGCGCTCGACCTGCTCGCGCGGCAGCGCCGGCAATTGCTGGAAATCGCCGGTGACGACGACGCCGTTGCTTTCCGCCAGCACGTAAAGGAATGGCCCCTGCCGGGCGCCGCGCTCCACCACCTCCTGGTTCAGCCGGCGAATGCCGCCTTCGGCGTAGGCGCGCTCCAGGGCTGCGTATTCCTGGTCGGCGAGCAGATCGGAGTCGCGCTCAAGCTGGCCGACGGTGGCGAAGTACACATAGAGCAGCAGCGCCACCACGAACGACAGCACGATGCCGGCTTGCGCAAGCGCTAGCCGGAACGTGGTGGTGCGGAAAAGCGCGAGGCTGGCCCTCATGCCTCCAGACGATAGCCCGCGCCTCTCACCGTGTGCAGCAGCGATTGCGTGAAATCACGATCGATTTTCGAGCGCAGCCGCGAGATGTGGACATCGATGACGTTGGTTTGCGGGTCGAAATGATAGTCCCAGACGTTTTCCAGGAGCATCTTGCGGGTCACGGTCTGGCCG
>CAZNTI010000501.1:0-1785 GCA_964575885.1 uncultured Terricaulis sp. | reverse complement strand
CCGGCGCGCGCAGCGCGCCTGAGCGTGGGGCCGGCGCGCGCAGCGCGCCTGAGCGTGGGGCCGGCGCGCGCAGCGCGCCTGAGCGCTGGCGCTTGACCGGTAGGCGCTGCCGCGTCACAGGCGGGGCGCTATGAGCGATCCCGCACCGCACGATCCGCCCGTTACCGGGATCTCCGCAAGAATAGCGGATTTTATCAACAACATGGACGAGCGCGCCTGGCGCGCGCTGGCGGTGACGCTGGGCCTGTTCCTGGTCGCGGCAGTGATGCTGGCGATTGGTCGGCTCTACTACGCCGCCGAAATCGAAACCTTCATCGACACCTGGCTCGGCGGCGCCGAGCGCGCGCGCTGGGGCCTGCCCGCGACTATCCTCATTTTCACGCTGACGGCGTATGTCGGGGCGCCCCAATTCGTGCTGATCACCGCATGCGTGGTGGCGTTCGGTCCGGAAGTGGGGTTCTGGAACGCCTGGGCGGCGACCATCGTGTCGGGCGCGGTGACCTACGCCACCGGGCGCGTTTCCAGCGCCGAAACCCGCAAGCGTTTCGGGGGCGCCACTGGCGGACGCTTCACGCGTTTCATGGGCCGGAACGCATTCATGGCGAGCTTCGCGGTGCGCTTCCTGCCGACCGCGCCGTTCGTGGTCGTGAACATGGCCTTCGGTGCGGCGCACGCAAACTTCTGGGCGTTCCTCGCCGGGCTAACGCTGGGCGTGCTGCCGAAGACCGCCATCGTCGCGTTCGCCGGCGACGTCATCTTCGACTGGGTGCAAGGCAAGCTTGGCGCTGCGGCGCTGAGCGGCGTTATCGCCATCGCGCTCTGGTTCATCGGCGTGGTGCTGATCCGGCGCTGGCTGCGCCATCGCCGCGACGAGGAGAGCGTTCGCCGCGACGATGACGAAAGTGACACGAAGTAGACGCGTGTTTCCGCTCGCGGCGGCGCAGATTGCGGCGTAATGTAGGCGAATGAGGCGGGGGATTCTGGCACTTGCCCTCGTGGCGCTTACAGCCTGCGGCGAACCGCCCTCGCCTGATTCAACCTATGGCCCGAATCCGGAACTTCCGGCCCCGCAGGCGGACGGCCTTCCCGTCATCAATGTTGCACGCGCCGGAGAGTGGCCGGCTGGCGCCGCGCCGACCGCTCCTGACGGTCTGATGGTGACCCGCTACGCCGAGGGACTTGCCCACCCGCGCTGGCTTTATCTGCTGCCGAACGGCGATGTGCTGGTGGCGGAAAGTTCGACACGCCCGGTCGAGGGCGGAGGGATCACCGGCTGGGTGCGCAACGCTGTGCAGCGACGCGCCGGCGCCCACGCCGACAGCGCCGACCGCGTCACACTGCTGCGCGACAGCGACGGCGACGGCGATGTGGATGCGCGCCACACCTTCGCGGAGAACCTGAACCAGCCCTTCGGGATGGCGCTGGCGGCGGGTCACATCTACATCGCCAACACCGACGCGGTGGTGCGCTTCCGCTACACCGAAGGCGCGATCCGGGTGCCGGGCCAGCCCGAGATCGTGCTCGAACTGCCGTATTACGCGCCCGACAATGGCCATTGGACACGCAACCTGGCGGTGTCTCCGGATGGGACCAAGCTTTACGTTGCGGTCGGATCGGCCAGCAATATCGGCGATCACGGCATGGAGGCGGAGGCGGGCCGCGCCGCCATCTGGGAGTTCAACCCCGACGGGTCTGGAGCGCGGGTGTTCGCTTCGGGTCTGCGCAATCCGGTGGGTATGGAGTTCGAACCGCAAAGCCGGGTGCTGTGGACGGCGGTGAACGAGC
>CAZNTI010000500.1:0-1787 GCA_964575885.1 uncultured Terricaulis sp. | reverse complement strand
CGGCGCCTGCAGGCCTCGCAGCAGGCTGGGTGGGGGACGCACGCGGAGGCCTGTTTCCATTGAGACGGCCGTTCCGCCGATGAAGCCCCCCATTGAGCCCACGAGTGCGGAACGACGCGCTAAACTGACGATGCAAACGCGCCGAGACAAAGACCGTTTCAGTGGTCTGAAATAACGCCCCAAGCCCCGGCTGCGTTGTTCACATTCGATACAGCAATAGGTGCGATTCGCAACCGCAATTTCATCCGGAGTCGGACTTATTCAGAGGCTCAGTGTGCGGCGTCGGTTTGCCATCGGCCGACAGCAATATCGCGATCCACCGCGTCGAGTGGAATTGCGCCAATACAATCATCAGCATCACCGTGAGCGGCGCGGCGAGAAAGGCGCCGATTATGCCCCACGCCGCGCCCCAGATGGCAAGCGCGAGCAGTACAACAATGGTCGAGAGGTTAAGCGAATCGCTGGTCATGCGCGGCTGCACGAAATTGCCGATCAGGAATTGCCACGTGCTCACCCCGACAGCGACCGCGACCACCGGACCGAGCGTCGGAAATTGCACCAGCGCAACGGCTGTGGTCAGCACCACCGCAACTATGGAGCCAATGGTCGGGATGAAGTTGAGAAAGAAAATCAGAAACGACCAGAACAGCGCGTTTTCGAGCCCGATCACGGTCAGCGTGGCGAAGGTGAGCGCGGTGATGAACAGACTCATCACTGTCTGAACCCACAAATAACGTTCCATCGACAAGCGAATGCGCGCGAAGGCGTCGCGCGCGCCCTCGCGCCGCGCGGGGTCGGGGAAGATCAGGTCGAGCTTGGCCGACATGGTCGACGCCGCGGGAAACAGAAAAGCCAAGAAGATCAGCGTGAAAATCGCCGCTGAGATAAGATTCTGGAGGCTGTCGCCGATTTCGGCCGCAAGCCGATTGGGGTTAAGCTGCGCGATCAGGTCGCGCACGCCAGGGGGCTGACCCGGCGCGCCGACGGCAGCGTGCATCTGGACCAGGACCTCGTTCAAGCGAATCTCGTAGCGCTCGGACTCGCCGATGATCGCTGTGATGTTGGCCACCACGACGTAGCCGATCAGCGCCACCAGCCCCAACACCGCCACCAGCGCGATTGGGAGCGCGGCGAGCCTGGGCATGAATGGGATGCGCTTGTCGAGCGTCTCAGCGAGGCCATCGATAGCAAGCCACAGCATCACCGCGAGCGCGAATTGGGTGAGCGGCTCGCGCAGAAAGTAAAGCCCCGCCGCAATCACCCCGGCGGCAATCACCCACAACGCCCCGCGCTGCGACAGGTCCATGCGATCCTCCTTGCGCTTGGCTCGAAACGCCTGATGAGCCAAGCTGTTGCATGAAGCAAGGAGACCAGAATGGCGGTATCGATCGACCTTGGTGCAAGCCCTGAAGGCGTACAGGGGCTTGCGCTCAAGCGCGCCAACCGCCACGGCCTCATCGCCGGCGCCACCGGCACCGGCAAAACCGTGACGCTGCAGGTTCTGGCCGAAGGCTTCGCACGCGCGGGCGTTAACGTCTTCGCCGCCGACATCAAGGGCGACCTCTCAGGGGTCGCCGCCACCGGCGAGCCCCCGCCTGGCTGGGCGTTGAAGCGCGCCGAGGAGATCGGCCTGGCGCTGACGCCGGAAGCCGCACCCGCCACCTTCTGGGACGTGTACGGCGAACTCGGCCACCCGGTGCGCACCACCGTCACCGAGATGGGCCCGGTGCTGATGGGGCGCGTGCTGGAGGCCACCGAAGCACAGGAAGGCGCGCTCACCATCGCCT
>CAZNTI010000499.1:0-1790 GCA_964575885.1 uncultured Terricaulis sp. | reverse complement strand
GTACACATCAAGTCGCTGGCGCTCGCCCGGACCGTAGGCCGCGCCGCGCACGAGCCTGCGCGCGCCCATGTCGCGCGGGGCCAGCGCATCGAAAGTGGCCAGCGTGCAGCCGCCCGCCAGCAGCGGCGACGCCGCCAGAATGTCCCGTCGTCGCATCGTTTGATCTCCGTTCCATCGTTACGAAACACAGGCTGCGGCGGATGCGCATCCAATCCCATGGCTTGCGGCATCTTTGCACGCAGGCGGGCGGGGTTTTGCGTCCGCGGAGGGCATGATGTGAAATACCCCCTGCTGGCCGCCGTCCTGGCGGTCTTGTCGCCCACTTTAGCGTTCGCCGAAACCCGATCTGTTGGCGCTTTCCAGGAGGTCAACGTCGCCGACCGTATCGCCGTGAGCGTCGCTTCCGGGAGCGCATATGCGGTGGAGGTCACCGGTGATGACGCCGCGCGGGTGCGCACCCGGGTGGAAAATGGCGTGCTCAAAATTTCTGATCTGCGGCGGCCCTGGTTTGGTTCCGGGCCGCGTTTGGACGCGACCGTCACAGTGACCGCGCCGGCCATCGAGGCCCTAACCGCCTCGCGCGGCGCGACCCTGAGCGCCACCCTCAACGACCCCAGCTGCACCGCTTTCAGCGCGCGCGCCGCTATGGGCGCTTCACTCAGCGCGGCGGGCCTCTCCTGTGGGTCCGTCACGGCGTCGGCCGCCATGGGTGCGGAGATCGAGCTGTCGGGGAGCTGCCGCGAGGTAGAGGTGTCGGCGGCGATGGGCGCGCAAGTCCGCGCCGAAGATCTGCATTGCGAAACCGCCGATGTCTCGGCCGCCATGGGCGCCGACGTCGGCGTGTTCGCCAGCCAATCCTATGACGCCAGCGCCGCGATGGGCGGGGCCATCAACGTTGCCGGCGGGCCCGCGCTTCGAGAGCGTTCCACCGCCATGGGCGGCGCTGTGCGTGACCGCTGAGGCTCTTGCCGCGGCTGGCTGTTTCCTCTATCAGCCCCGCTTTCTCGCCCTGCGAGACACCAGGAGTTTTCCGGCCATGGCCGTTCCGAAGCGAAAAACCTCTCCGTCCCGTCGGGGCATGCGCCGCGCCCACGATAAGCTCGGCAAGAACGCCTACGTCGAGGACAAGGAATCCCTCGAATTGCGCCGCCCGCACCACATTGACCTGAAGACCGGTCGGTATCGGGGTAAGCAGGTGCTGCCGCCGCAGGAAGATTGAGCCGCACGCTGTCGCTTGCGTAACCGAAGGCGCCCGGTCCAAAAGACCGGGCGTTATTATTTTGCTTGTGCGCGAGAGACCATGACCGCCATTGCAGACATTATCGGCCGCGAAATCCTGGACAGCCGCGGCAATCCCACCGTCGAGGTCGACGTGCTTCTGGAAGACGGCGCGGTGGGCCGGGCGGCGGTGCCGTCGGGCGCCTCCACTGGCAAGCACGAGGCGGTGGAAAAGCGCGACAACGAGCCCGACCGCTACCTCGGCAAAGGCGTGCGCGATGCGGTGGAGGCGGTGAATGGCGAACTCGCGGCCGCCATCATCGGCATGGAGGCCGAGGAGCAGCGCCGCATCGACGCGGTGATGATCGATCTCGACGGCGCCGACAACAAGGCCCGCCTCGGCGCCAATTCCATCCTCGGGGTATCGCTTGCTGTGGCGAAGGCCGCAGCAATCAGCGCCGGCGCGCCGCTCTATCGTTATCTCGGGGGCGTGCAGGCGCGGGTGCTGCCCACCCCGATGATGAACATCGTCAATGGCGGCGCGCATGCCGACAATCCCATCGACTTCCAGG
>CAZNTI010000498.1:0-1792 GCA_964575885.1 uncultured Terricaulis sp. | reverse complement strand
AGGCAAGCCCCAAGAGGCTTGGCTTTCCCTTCAACGCCCACTCGGTCAGCATCCACGATAGCGCCGCGCCCGCCGGGGCGACGAAGGTGTTGAGCAGCGCCAGCGCCGCATAGCCGTTGCTTTCGAGGTTGGAGCCGGCGTTAAAGCCGACCCAGCCGACCCACAACAGCCCGGTCCCGATCAGCGTGTAGGTGAGATTGTGCGGCGGCATCGGCTCGCGGCGATGTCCGCTGCGGCTGCCGATCAGCAGCGCGCCCACGAGCGCAGCGATCCCGGAATTGATATGCACCACGGTGCCGCCGGCGAAGTCGAGCGCGCCAAGATTCCAGATGAAGCCGGCCCCGGCGGCGAGCGCTTCGGCCTGCGCTGGATCGGAGGCCATGGTCGGCCCGCCCCACCACCACACCATGTGGGCGATCGGATAATAGACCGCGAGCGGCCACAGCACCGAGAACACGACGATGGTGGAGAATTTAACGCGCTCGGCGACCCCGCCGATCACCAACGCGGCAGTGATGCAGGCGAACGTCATCTGGAAGGCGACGAAAATGAACTCGGGAATATTCACGCCGACGGAGAAGGTTTCGACCACCGACGCGGGTGTGACGCCCGCGAGGAAGGCTTTGTCGAAGCCGCCGACGAAAGCGTTTACGGCCCCGCCGTCGGTGAAGGAGAGGCTGTATCCAACCAGCAGCCACATCACCATGCCGATGGCGGTGACGACGAACACCTGGCTCAGCAGCGAAACGATGTTCTTGGCCCGCACCAGTCCGCCGTAAAAGAGCGCCAGGCCAGGCAGGATCATCGCCAGCACCAGCACGGTGGAAATCAGCATCCAAGAAACGTCGCCCTTGTCCGGCGCCGCCGCCTCCTGCGCAAATGCGGCAGTCGGCGCCAGCGCCGTCAGCGCGGCAGCCGCGGCCAGTCCCCACCTGCCTGCTGCGATCGTTCGAATCATGCCGGACCTCCGCTCGGGCGCGGATTGGGCTCCAGCGCTTGCCGGACGCGCAACCGCGCGGCTGCGCTGGGCGCCTCTCGAAGCGGCGGCGCCTAAATAAGCGGCGCCGGTGCTCATGCTTGCGCGCGTTGCGCCGCATCGAATGCGCGGCGTTTCGGTTCTATGCTGCACGAATGAGCGAACGACGCGGATTTGACGCCGACGTGGTCATCGGCGGCGGCGGCCTGGTGGGCCAGACCTTGGCGCTGGCCCTGGATCAGGCCGGCCTCTCGGTAATCGTCATCGACGCATCGCGGCCGGCCGAGACGCTGGCGCCGGCGTTCGACGGCCGCGCTTTTGCGATCGCGTTCGCCTCGTACCGGATGTGGCGCGCTTTGGGGCTGGGCGCTGCGCTCGATGATGTGGCGCAGCCGATCGAGCAGATCCTGGTCACCGACGGCAAGCTCGGCCAAGGCGGCCGGCGCGGCGGGCCCTCGCTGCTGCACCTGCATTTCGACCGCGCCGAGCTGTCCGAGAATAACGAACCGCTGGGGTTGATGCTGGAAGCGCGGCATGTGCGGCTGGCGCTCGACGGTGCGGTGCGGGCCCGCGACGCGATCAGAATGGTGCAACCGATGGCGGTGACAGCGATCGCGCGCGACGCCGCCGGCGTGACCGTTACGCTTGCGGACGGGCAGCGCCTGCGCGCGCCGCTGCTGGTGGGGGCCGACGGGCGCCGTTCTTTCGTGCGCCAGGCGCTTGGCATCCGCACCATCGGCTGGGACTACCCGGCAACCGCGATAGTTGCGACAATTCAGCATGAGAAGCCGCACGGCGCGGTCGCGCACGAATACT
>CAZNTI010000497.1:0-1793 GCA_964575885.1 uncultured Terricaulis sp. | reverse complement strand
GGTCGCGACATCGGTGGCGGTGTCGCCGACCATGAGCGAGCGACGCAAGCCGCCGCCGGCGCGGCTGACGGCGGCGCGGTAGTGATCAGGATGGGGTTTGCGTTGCGTCACCGCATCGGCGCCGACGATCGCTGAAAAGCGGCGGCTAAGGTCCAGCGCGTCGAGCAGCCGCAGCGATAGCTCGGAGCGCTTGTTGGTGCAGACGGCGAGCTTGGCGCCGAGGCCGGCCAGCGCGTCAAGCGCTGGGCCGACGCCTGGATAGGGGCGCGATTGGACGGCGATGTTGGCGCGGTAGAATTCCACAAAAGCGTTGGTGAGCTGATCGAGCCGCTCGCCTGAGAAGCTCGCTCCGGAGGCCGCGGCGGCGCGGTCGATCATGACCCGGGCCCCTTGGCCGATGAGGCCGCGGACCGCCTCAAGCTTGACGCGGCGCAAGCCTTCGAGGTCGAGGGTGGCGTTGAGCGCGGTCAGCAGGTCCGGGGCGGAATCGACCAGCGTCCCGTCTAGGTCGAACACGATGGTGGCGTCAGCCAGTTCGCCGCTGCTCATGCGCGCGCTCTATGGTTGTCCTCGACGGGCGGGCGTCACAATCGCGCCCAGCCCACGCTTGCGCTAGAACGGCGTTCGGATTCGAACAAGTGGGTAACACATGAGCCGAGTGCGGGCCGCGATTATCCTTGCCGCCGGGCAGGGGACGCGGATGAAGTCCGAAACGCCCAAGGTGCTGCACCAGGTTGGCGGACGCGCGATGCTGGATTGGGCGATTGCGGCGGCGCAGGCGGTGCGTGCGGCGCGCATCGTGGTGGTGAGCGGCGCGCACGCCCCGGCGGTGGGCGCGCACGTGGAGGCAGCGCTCGGCGCCGGCGCGGTCGCGGTTCAGGATCCGCCGCTCGGCACCGCCCACGCCGTGCGCGCTGCCGCGTCTGTGCTGGAGGGTTTCGACGGCGACATTGTCATCCTCTACGGCGATGCGCCGCTGATCACGCCGGCCCGCCTCGAGCAGATGTTCGCACTGCGCGCAGAGAAGGGCGGCATCGTGGCGCTGGCGTTCGAGGCGCGCGATCCGACCGGGTACGGGCGCATGATCATGGCGGGCGACGGATCGATCGAGCGCATCGTCGAGGAAAAAGACGCCAACCCCGAACAGCGCGCGCTGCGTATCTGCAATTCCGGGGTCTTATGCGCGGATGCGCGCATGTTGTTTCACCTGCTTTCGATGGTGCGCAACGACAACGCCAAGGCCGAGTACTACCTGACTGACGTCGTGGCGCTCGGGCGCGCCGCCGGCTTTCTCACGCACGTCGTGATCGGCGAGGAGGCCGATGCGCTGGGCGTCAATGCGCGTGCCGAACTCGCAGTCGCGGAGGCCGCGTTGCAGCAGCGCATGCGGCGTGCGGCGATGGACGCGGGCGTCACGCTGATCGACCCTGAGACCGTGCATTTCAGCTACGACACCGAACTTGCGCCAGACGTTGTGATCGAGCCGAACGTTTTTTTCGGACGCGGCGTGAAGGTGGGTCGCGGGGCGTGGATCAAGGGGTTCTGCCATTTTGAACAGGCCGAAATCGGCGAAGACGTGCAGATCGGTCCGTTCGCGCGGCTGCGTCCCGGCGCCAAGCTCGGGCGCAAGGTCAAAATCGGCAATTTCGTCGAGATCAAGAATTCCACGCTGGGAGAGCGCGCGCAGGCAAGCCACCTGACCTATATCGGCGACGCCGACATTGGTGCGCGCGCCAATTTAGGCGCGGGCGTCATCACCTGCAATTACGACGGCTTCGACAAATATCGCACCA
>CAZNTI010000496.1:0-1795 GCA_964575885.1 uncultured Terricaulis sp. | reverse complement strand
CTCAGCTGGTAGAGCATCTGATTTGTAATCAGGGGGTCGGGGGTTCGAGTCCCTCCGGCGGCACCGACTACTCGGCCGGGCGCGTGGCAGCCTCGCCGTGCTCGAACGCTTCGATCTCTTTGGCCGTGGCTTCGGGCGACTTGGTGAAGCGCGCCAGCAGATCGTAGAAGACCGGGATCACGAACAGCGTGAGCGCTGTCGCAAGCGTCAGCCCGAAGAAGATCACGGCGCCGATCGTGGCCCGGCTTTCAGCGCCGGCGCCATGGCCGACAATGAGCGGGACGGCGCCGACCACGGTGGCGACGGAGGTCATCAACACCGGACGCACGCGCAAATCGCAGGCTTCCACGATGGCGTCCCTGATCGATTTGCCCTCGTCGCGGAGCTGGTTGGCGAACTCCACCAGCAGGATGCCGTTCTTGGCCGCCAAAGCGATCAGGATGATGAGACCGATCTGGCTGTAAACGTTGAGCGTGTTGTCGAACAGAAAAAGACCGAACAGGCCCCCGGTGATCGCCAGCGGCACCGACAGCATGATCACGAACGGGTGCACGAAGCTTTCGAACTGCGCCGCCAGAACCAGAAACACAATCACCAGCGCAAACACGAACGCAAAGCCGATGGCCCCGGTCGATTGCTTGAACTGCCGCGCCACGCCGCTGTAGTCGATGCTGATCGGGGCCTCGCCGATTTCCTCGCGCGCGATCGTCTCCAACTCTTCGAGCGCATCGCCTATGGCGTAGTCGCCGGGCAGCGACGCCGAGATCGTGACCGCCGCCTGCCGATTCATGCGCCGCCGCTCGGCTGCGTCGCCTGCGGTGCGGGTCGTGACCAGCGTCGACAGCGCCACCAGTTCGCCGGTGCGATCCGAGCGCACGAATTTATTGGTCAGATCGGCGATATCGGAGCGCTCGGCGCGCTCGGCCTGCAGATAGACGTAATACTCCTCGCCGCGGTCGGTGATGGTGTTGACGCGGCGCGAACCCATGGTCGCTTCGAGCGTGCGCCCGATTGCCTGCACCGAAACCCCAAGCGCGGCGGCGCGCTCACGGTCGATTTCCACCGATACGCGCGGCGATGTCGGCTCGTAGTCGGTACGCGGCCGCAAGAAGTTCTCATTGCCGCGCAACCTGTCCACCACGCGTTCCGCGACCGGCGCCACCTGCTCGTACGTCGATCCCAAAAGCACGATCGAGGCCCCATCGCCGCCGCCGCCGCCGCGCCCGGAGAACGGGTTCTGCATCCGCGCCCTGATCGTGGCTCCGGGAATTTCGGCGAGGCGCCGATTCATTTCCGTTTCAATCTCGGCGCCGCTGCGCTCGCGGTCTTCCCAATTGGCCAGGAACACCCGCCCGATTCCGCTTGAGAAGCGATTGGTGCCCTGATCCCCGAAGCCCGGCACCACGACCATGACGCGTCTGGCCTCTCCGCTCTCGACATAGTCCATCAGCACGCTCTCGACCTGGTCGGCGACGCGGCTGGTGTATTCGAAGCCCGAGCCTTCCGGGGCGGCGAGCGTGATCACCATGTTACCGCGGTCCTCAGGCGGGGTCAGCTCCGAGGAAAGCTGAAGGAATACGAAGCCGCCGATCCCGATGACGCCGGCGAACACCACAAACACGATCGGCTTGAAGTCGAGCGCCGCCCGCAAGGACGTGCGATACGAGGCGCGAAGCTTGTCAAGCAGGCCATCAACGAACCGGGTAAGCCGCGTGCTCGCTCTCGCCGGCTTCAGCAGCTTGGAGACCATCATCGGCGACAGCGAGAGCGCGGCGAACGCCGAGATCACCACCAC
>CAZNTI010000495.1:0-1799 GCA_964575885.1 uncultured Terricaulis sp. | reverse complement strand
ATTACCTGTGAGGGAATTGCAGCGCTTCCCTCGCTGCCGGCATGGTCCGCCTATTCCATGAAGGAGAGCGACGATGACGGGCATATGGAAAATCTGGATGCAAACCTGGTGCTGGGCGGTGTTCGGGCTCGGCGTCATGTTTGCGCTGTCGGCGTTTCCGGCGGCGGACGCGGGCGCCCGGCTGTTTTATGACGCTGTGCATTGGCCGCTCGACGGCGCCAGTTCCTTCGGTGAGCAATCGCGGTTCTCCGCCGCCCTGATCGGGGCGATCACCATTGGCTGGGCGCTGACCACGATTGCGCTCGTCAACGCGGCAGAACAGGTCGGGGCACCGGCGTGGCGCGGGCTGACCTTTGCGATCAGCGCCTGGTATGTCATCGACTCGCTGCTCTCCATCGCATCCGGCGTGCCTGGGAACGCGGTGTCCAATACCGGCCTTTATGCCGCGTTCCTGGCCCCGATCCTGGGCAGCGGCGTGCTTGGCTCAAACCGCGCGCCCGCACTCAGCGTGCGACGATCGTAACCCGGAAGCTGTCGACCGCCGGCTCTGTGGTTTCCCAGGGCCGGCGCTGTTCAATGACGAGTTCGCCCTCGCCGGGGGCCGTGGCCTGGAACACCAGCACTTCCCAATGATTGCCGCCGGCAAAGCCGGGCCGGTTCTGAGCGGCGCTGGTGGGGCCGCTGGCTTCGCCCGCAGGGCTGAGGAACGCCGGCGTCTGCGACGGCGACCAAACATAGCCCGCGGTCGGCACACCGACGAGTTCAACGGCGAAGGGCTGGTTCACCGCAACCGTGACGCTTTGCCCATTCTGCGCCTGGGTGATGCGGAGCGAGACCGCCGCTGGCGTCGGCGCCGGCAAGCCGCCGGCCGCCGGGGCCTCAGCGCCGGCGCACGACACCAGCAACACCGCAGCAAACGCGCTCCGCACCATCACATCGCACCTGCTTCCATCAGTCCCGCATAAAAGCGGATCATGCGCTCGTAATTCTGAATGCTGATGCGCTCATTGAGCCCGTGCGGCATTTCGAGGTCATCGGCGGTCAGCAGGATCGGCTGATAGCGATAGACGTTCTCGGCCACGTCCTCGTAGAGCCTGGAATCGGTGCCGGCCAGCACCAGTCCCGGCGCCACCGGCGCTTCGGGCAACGCCTCGCGCGAAAGCGCCGCCAGCAGCGCATAGCTTGACGAGGCGGTGCTGGAAATCGTGGTCGCGGCGCGCGGCGCTTCCGCCCAGTCGACGCTGACACCTTCGAGATCGACGACAGCGGCGCGGGCGCGGCGCAGCAGGTCATCGGCATCATCGCGCGGATGAATGCGGAAATTGATCATCGCCGTCGCTTCAGCCGGCAACACGTTGGGTCGCACGCCGCCCGCGATCATGGTTGGCGCGATGGTGGTGCCCAGCAGCGCTTGCGCTGCGGGATCGTCGGCCAAGCGCGCGCGCAGCACCGAACCGAACAGCCACTCGTTGGCGACCGCCATGCGATTGGTGAAGCTCAGCTCCGGCGAGAGCGCGCGCATCATCGCCAGCGCCGGCCCGCCTTCGAGCTTGCGCCCGATCGGCATGGCGTGGATACGGTCGACCGCCTCGGAAACCAGCGACACCGCGGTCTCCCGGGGTGGCATGGAAGAATGGCCTGGCTGGCCCATCGCGGTCACGCGCAGCGTGCCGGAGCCGCGTTCGGAGATGCCGATCATCGCCGCCGGCGCACCGGTGAGCGGATGGCGCGCCACCGCCGCCATGCCCTCGGCGAGCACGAACCAGGCGCGCACGCCGCGCGCATCGAGTTGCTCGGCA
>CAZNTI010000494.1:0-1799 GCA_964575885.1 uncultured Terricaulis sp. | reverse complement strand
CGGCCTGGCTTGGCCTGCAGCTGCGCACTGGGCGCATCTCTTTCGAGGCCGTAGCGCGCGGCCGGGAGGCGTTGGCGCCGACGCTGCAGGCGGCGCGCGCCCCCGATTATCTGCGGCTCCCCGGCCAAGACCTCGATCCAGAAGCCTCCTGGCTCGTCTCGCTGTCGCTGGCGCCGCTGGTGCGCGCGGAGTGTGCGCCGCTGGTGGCGCAGTTTGGGCGCGCCTCCATGGATGTTTCCGACGGCCTTGTCGCCGACGCCGCCAAACTGGCGGCGGCTTCGGGGGTCGCGCTGCAGATCGAAGCCGCTCGCGTGCCGCTTGCCATCCCATCACAGCGCTGGGTGGCCAATGGCGGCGATATCGGGGCTCTGCTCACAGGGGGAGACGACTACGTCGTTTTGTTCACCGCCGAGGCCGGCGCGCGCAATGCCATCGAGGCGGCGGGGGAGCTGTCGCTGCGGGTCAGCCGTATCGGGCGGGTCGAGGCGGGGGCCGGCGTCACCATCCTGGACGCGCAGGGGCAGGCGCTGCGGCTTGGCGCGCCGGGATTTACGCACCGGCTGGGACGGTAACCTCTCGCTAACCGGCGCGCGGGAGTGTGCTAGCCCATGAAACGCCACCTGTTTGCGCGCGCGATCGCGGCCGCCATGGTCGCTTCGACGCTGTTGGCTGGTCTCGCCGCAGCGTCCGGGCCAAGCGAGAAGGCGAAGGCCAAGGGCGAGGAGGGCGGCGAGGAACTCTCCTCTCGGTCAATGGATGCGCCCTACTTGGCGGTCCCCGTCCTCCGCGACGGCCAGCTGGTGAACTACCTCTTTGTTTCGCTTCGCATAGAGATTGCCCAGGGGGTTGATCTCTGGCGTACGCGAGAGCAGGCGCACGTCCTGCGGGATGCCCTGGTGCGGGCCAGCCACACCAATGATCTCGCCGATCCCGCCGACATAAACGCGCTCAACGCGGCGCGCGCCGTTGAGGTGTATCGAGCGGCCGCAATTGCCGCCCTGGGCGAGCGCGCGGTCGGCGGCCTCAGCGTGGTCGCCACCTATTCCAGTCTGGGATCCGGGATCTAAACGCCCCCGGGCAGGCTCTCCATTGCATCTTGGTAGAGGTTTTGGCAGTAACGCGCCCGACCTCTGGGGGAAGCGTTCCGCTGACGGACTGTCGCGGGGCGGCCAACCCATTTCCCCAACCAGCGCAAGGCGCGCACGCGCCCGGCGTCCAGGATAGGTACAATGAACCAGGAATTCATTCTGTGGCTGGTCGTGGCCAGCGGCATCGTCGCGGCTGTGTACGGCTGGCTCGAAACCCAGGCGATCTCAAAGGCCAGCGCCGGCAGTGATCGCATGAAGGAAATCGCCGCGGCCATCCAGGAGGGCGCGCGCGCCTACCTGAACCGCCAGTATTCCACTATCGCGATGGTCGGCGTCGGCGTCGTGATCGTTTTGGGAATCGCGTTCTGGCCGACCTGGCAGATTCCTGTTGGTTTCATCATCGGCGCGGTGCTTTCGGGCGCGGCCGGCTTTGTGGGTATGAACGTCTCGGTGCAGGCCAACGTGCGCACCGCCGAAGCCTCGCGCCACAGCCTGGCGGGCGGCTTGAAGATGGCCTTTAAGGCCGGCGCCGTGACCGGCATGCTGGTCGCCGGCGGCGCCTTGTTTGGCGTCGCCTTCTACTACTTGGTGCTGACGCAATGGCTGGGGCTGGAGCCGACCAGCCGCATCGTCGTCGACAGCCTAGTGGCCTTGGGCTTCGGCGCTTCGCTGATCTCCATTTTCGCCCGCCTCGGCGGGGGCATCTTCACC
>CAZNTI010000493.1:0-1803 GCA_964575885.1 uncultured Terricaulis sp. | reverse complement strand
GACGGTGCCCGGATCATCATGGCCGCCTCGATTGACGAGGCCGAGCCGCGCCAGTCGCGCGCCATCACCTCCGAGCCCTACCAGGTCACGACGGTTGGCTTCCGCGCCCGCACCGAGCGGCTTGAAGAAGATCAGGAACAGACGCTTTCAGAACTCGAAGACCAGGTCGTCGAGCGCAGCGAGCAGGTTCGTGGCGTTCTGCGTCTGACCGGCGTCAGCATGGCGTCGCTGACCGGCGAAGAAGCCGACATCGAAGCCGGCGGCCCGCTGGTCCCGCAAGATTTCGTCGCCTACCTGCGCGACAGCGGCCTGAACCCGGCGTTTTCGGAGCGCGTGGCGCAAGTGGCCGCCCGCATCACCGAGTCGCGCCGGTTGGGCGACGTCGCCAATTCGACGCCGCTGGCGCCGCCGGTCGCCGTCGATTACCGCGAAACCTCGGGATACGGCCAGCGCATCGATCCGTTCACCGGCCGCCCGGCCTTCCACTCCGGGCTTGACCTGGCCGCCTTTGAGCGCGCGCCGGTGGTTGCGACCTCGCCAGGGGTTGTGGTGTTCGCAGGCACCCGCTCCGGCTATGGCTACACGGTCGAGATCGACCACGGCCACGGATTTAAGACTCGGTATGGACATTTGCGCGATATCCAGGTGGAACGCGGTGAGCGCGTCGCCATCGGCCAGCGCATTGGCTCGATGGGGAGCACGGGGCGCAGCACGGCCACCCACCTGCACTATGAAGTTTGGTTCAGGGGCCGGCCGGTAGATCCTATCAATTTTCTGAGGGCAGGACGGCATGTTCACGAACAAGGGTAGCGGCGGCACGGGCAGACCTGACCAAGGGCCCGGCCTTTCGGAAGTTCCGCCGCCGCGACGCCAGACGCCTGGCCGCTCTGGCATCGCCTCGATCATCGCCAACGGCGTTAAGATCACAGGCACGATAGACGCGGACGGCGCAGAAATTCAGGTAGACGGCGAGATCGAAGGCAACATCCGGGGCGGCTCGCTGACCGTCGGCGACACCGGCATGGTTAAGGGCGACGTGGTGTCGGAAAGCGTCACCGTGCATGGCCGTGTCGAAGGCTCGGTGCGCGCCCGCAAGGTCGTGCTCGCCCGCAATGCGCACGTGCTGGGCGACATCGTCCATCAATCTCTTTCTGTTGAAATGGGCGCGGTTTTCGAAGGCCAGTGCCGTTATCTTCAGGATCCGCTCTCGGGCCAGAACGTGGCCCAGCAACAGCGCGCCTCGAGCTTCGGCTTCGGCGAGCCCCACGACGACCGCGTCTCGGGCGTGATCGTGACGGGCGCATCGAACTGATTTGATTTTGGGTTGGAATACCAAACTTTAAGGCCCGGCTTATGCCGGGCCTTTTTATTTCGGCCGGGTTCTTCGCGGTGAGGCGCTTGCCGCCGCGGGGCAAGCGGGCCCGTGCTAGTCGATATCCGCCACCGGCTGCTCGCCCGCCCCGCTCACGCGCGCGGCCAGGGACGCGGCCATGAACTGGTCGAGGTCGCCGTTGAGCACGCCTTGCGTATCCGACGTTTCAACCCCGGTGCGCAGGTCTTTCACCATCTGGTACGGCTGCAGAACGTAGGAGCGGATTTGCCTGCCCCAGCCGATCTCGGTTTTGGAATCCGCCAGCTGCTGGGCGGCGGCCTCGCGCTTTTGCAGCTCCGCTTCGTACAATCGCGCGCGCAGCATGTCCCAGGCCGCGGCCCGGTTCTTGTGCTGAGAGCGCTCGGCCTGACAGGCCACCACGATGCCGGTGGGCATGTGCGTCAGCCGCACCGCGCTGTCGGTCTTGTTGA
>CAZNTI010000492.1:0-1810 GCA_964575885.1 uncultured Terricaulis sp. | reverse complement strand
GGTCCGTTTTGCCTGATGTTCCGGAAGTCACTGTTTGCCCAAAGTCCCGAAGCCGCCACATTGATAGGCGATTCCGCGCCGCGTAGGTTCATCTCCCAACAGCGCAACGAGGTACCGCAATGAAAGCCACGCCCATGGCCGCCATCGCCGCATTTTGCCTTGCGGCCTTGTGCGCGCTGGCGCCGGTCACGGCAAGCGCCCAGGCCCGCGACAACGTGTTCGCGGTCGCCGGCGTCCGGGTCGACGAGACCGCCGCCAACGCGGCCGCCGCCCAGCAGGCCGGCTTCGCCGCCGCCCAGCGCCAGGGCTTTGACCGCCTGCTGGCGCGGCTGACCATTCCCGCGGAATGGGCGAGCCGCACCATGCCGGTGATGGACGCCGCCGCCATCGAGCAGATGGTGCTGAGCGTCGATGTCGAGGAGGAGCGCCGTTCCGCCACCCGCTATATCGGCCGTTTGACCGTCCGCTTCGATCCCTCGCGCGTGCGGACTTTCCTGCGCGGCTATAACTTAACGGTGGTCGACACCCGCACCGCGCCGCTGCTGGTCGCGCCGGTTGCGCCAGACGCTCCCGAAGAAACAGCCGCACTCTGGCGCCAGGTTTGGACCCAAGGCGGCTACGAGGCCGAACTTGCCCCGCTGGTGACGGCGCCCCCGCAACTGACCGGGGCCCCGTCCTGGCCGGCGGCCCAGCCTTTCGCGCAAGCGGCGCAGGCGGCGTCGGCGCTCTACGCCACGCTGCGCGTGCAAGGAGCTACGGCCTCGGCGTCGCTGATCGAGATCGACGCCAATGCCCGGCGTGAACGCGGCGTCGTCAGCGCCCGCATCGAAGGCGCCGATCAGAGCGCGCTTCGAACCGCGCTGGCCTCGCTGGCCGACCAGGCCAGCGCCCGCATCCAGAACGAGTGGAAGGCGCGCATCGCCACCGGCAGCGGTCAGCGGGCGCGGGTCTCCGCATCGGCGCTTTACAGCGACCAGCGCCAATGGGAGCAAATCAAAGATGCGCTTGAAGGCGCGGCGCAAACGTTGATTTCCGAGATCCGTATCGAAGCGGTTGGACGTCAGGGGGCGTTGGTTTCCTTTTCATTCGTCGGCGATCGCACCGAGCTTGCCGCTGACCTCAACCGCCGCGGCGTAAGGTTTGAGGACTCCGCCATGGGTCCGACACTGCGCGTCGCATCGGGGAGATAGGCGCCGCGGGGATGGACCAGCCCCGGCTGTTTGAATTCCGCATGGGCGAGCGATCGCCCGCTACGCTCGTGGTCGCCGACGCCAACAGAGATGCCGCGCGGCTGCTGACGCAGTGGCGGGAATGGCCCGGCGGCGCATTGGCCCTGGTCGGACCGGCCGGCGCCGGCAAGACCCATCTTGCTCTGGCCTGGGCGCTCGAAGTGGGAGCGCGGCAGCTGGCGGCGAATGCGTCCGTTGAACTCGGGGCTCAGGCGTTCGCGGAAAGCGGGGGCCGCCTGCTGATCGATGACGCTGATAGAAGCGCCGACGAGGCGGCGCTCTGGCGGGTGCTGGATCTTGCCCGCACCCAGGGGGGCGCCGTGCTGCTGACCGGAGGCGCGGCGCCGAGCGGATGGGGGGCGGCCCTGCCGGATCTGCGCTCTCGGCTGGCGGCGCTGCCCATCGCCCGGCTGGGCGAGCCCGACGAGGCGCTGATGCAAGTCGTTTTGCAACGGATTTGTCGAGAACAATTCATCCAATTGAGTGATGATGCAGCTCGTTACGTGGCCCGCCGGCTGCCGCGCACCTTTGCGGCGGCCCGGGCCTGGGTGGGGGTGCTGGAGGCGGGGCTGGTGCGCGCG
>CAZNTI010000491.1:0-1818 GCA_964575885.1 uncultured Terricaulis sp. | reverse complement strand
GCAGGCGGGCTCGAGCGCGGCGATCCCGTGATCGGCGCGCGCATAAAGCGCCTCGGCTTCGCGCAGGAGGCGGGCAACCACCGACGCCAGCGCGGGCGTAAAGCGGGGCTCGGCCAGGAAGGCGGCCGGATCGATGTGCGCCTCCTCAAGCCACACCGCCGGCAGGTAAAGCCGCCCCGCGCGGGCGTCCTCGCCGACGTCGCGGGCGATATTGGTGAGCTGCATGGCCACGCCCAGATCGCAGGCGCGCGCAACCAGCGACGGCGAACGCGCGCCCATCAAGGCCGCCATCATCGCTCCGACCGCGCCGGCGACCCGCGCCGCATAAGCGTAGAGATCGGTGCGGGTTCGGCAGGGCTTTCCCGCCGCGTCCCAGTCGAGCCCTTCGAGCAACGCATCGAGCGGGGCGCGCGGCAAACCGAAGCGTTCGACCGTGTCTGCGAGCGCGCGATCGACAGCGCCGTCACGCGGCGATCCGGCATAGACGGCGTCGAGCCGCTTGCGCAACGCGGCGACCGCATCCGCGCCGCCTTGCGCGATGTCAACGGTGTCGTCGGAGAGCCGGCAAAACGCATAGAGCGCATAGGCCCCGGCGCGGGTGCGCTCCGGCAATAACAGCGACGCCGCGTAGAACGAGCGCGAGCCGGTGCGGATCATCTCGCGGCAGAGCGCAAGATCGGCGGGGGCGGCGCGTTCAGGCTGGTCGAAGTTCGGCCGCATGGGGCGCAACCCTGTCGAGAATTTTCGCCGAGGTCAGAACGCCGGGCACCCCGGCGCCTGGGTGGGTGCCTGCCCCCACCAGATACAGTCCCCGGATTTCATCGCTTGCATTGTGGGGACGAAACCAGGCGCTTTGGCTCAGAATGGGCTCAAGCCCGAAAGCCGCGCCCTTCACGGCGCAAAAGTCGGAGGCGAAATCGCGCGGCGTCACCACCTTGGACGTAACGATGTCGCGCGCGAAATCCGGCAGCAGGGTCTGCGCCAGGCGCTCGGCCACACGCTGCCGATACGGCTCGGCTTCCCTTGCCCAATCGGTGGCGGCGTCGAGATGGGGCACCGGCGAGAGCACGTAAAACGCGTCGCAGCCCTCCGGCGCCAGCGACGGATCGGTGGCTGTCGGGCGATGCAAATAGAGGCTCATGTCAGCCGCCAGCCGCTTCTTCACGAAGATATCCTCGATCAGGCCGCGATAGCGCGGCCCGAGCAGGATGGTGTGGTGGGGCACGGTTTCGAAGCGCCGGCGCGTGCCGAAATGCCAGACGAAAAGGCTCATCGATTGGCGCGCGCGCGAAAGCCGCGCGGTGGTCGAAAGTTTGCGGGCGTGGGGCGGCGTAAGCGTCAAATAGGTGTAAGCGGCGTCGGCGTTGGAAACCACGATGTCGGCATCGACCAGCTCACCGCCTTCCAATCGGACGCCGCACGCGCGTCCTTCGCGCACCGCGATCGACTCGACATGGGCGTTCAAGCGCACCGTCCCGCCCTGACGGCGAACGAGGCCGACCAAGCCTTCCACCAGCGCCCCGGTTCCGCCCATGGCGAAGTGAACGCCAAAGGTGCGCTCCAGATGCGCGATAAGACAATAGACCGAGGTCGTGGCGAACGGATTGCCGCCGACGAACAGCGGATGAAAGCTCAAAAGAAAACGGATTTTGGGATGACGCACATAGCCGGAGGCCATGGCGTAGACGCTTTTCAGCCCGCCCAGGCGCAGCAGATCGGGCGCCGCGCGCGCCATATCGGCCCAAGACAGGAAGGGGGTGTAGACAAGCCGCTCGAAGCCGATGCGGTAGATGGCCTCGCTCTTGGCCATGAACCGCT
>CAZNTI010000490.1:0-1819 GCA_964575885.1 uncultured Terricaulis sp. | reverse complement strand
CTCGGCGGCGGCGGCGGCGGCGGCTGTCGCCGCCCGCCACGCTTGGGCGGTTCGGGATGACGCCCGTGCCGGCGCGCTCTCATCGCGGCCATGAGGCGTCCTCCAGCATCCAGGCCACCAGCGCGTCATAGGACATGCCGACGAACGCCGCCTGTTCGGGCGCGAGCGAAGTCGGGGTCATGCCCGGCTGGGTGTTGATCTCGATAAGGATGATCTTGTTGCGGGCCGCATCGTACTTGAAATCGGCGCGCGTAACGCCGCGGCAGCCCAAAGCGTTGTGGGCGGCCTCGGCCCAGCGCATCAATTTCTCTGCAACGTCCGCCGGGATTTGCGCCGGCAGTTCGTGGCGCGAGCCGCCTTCGGCGTACTTGGCGTTGTAGTCGTACCACTCGCCGGCTGGGATGATTTCGGTCACCGCAAGCGCGCCGCGTCCGTGCATCACGGCGACGGTCAATTCCTGGCCGCCCACGAACTCCTCGACCAGCACGACGTCGCCGTAGGTCCAGTCGGGATCGAGCAATTGCTCCGGCGGGCGGTTGGCGCCTTCGCGCACGATGAACACGCCGAGCGAAGAGCCGCCGCTATTGGGCTTGACCACGTAAGGGACAGCCATCGGGTGCGCGCGCGCGGCCTCGCGACGGTCCATCAGCCTGCCTTCGGCCAGCGGCAGACCGGCCTGCGCGAACACCGCCTTGGATTTGTCCTTGTCCATGGCCAGCGCAGAGGCCAGCACGCCGGAATGGGTGTAGGGGAGCTGGAGATACTCCAGCACACCCTGAACGCGGCCGTCTTCGCCCCATTCGCCGTGCAGGGCGTTCAGCACCGCATCCGGCTGCAGCGTCTTCAGCGCCGCGATCCAGCTTTCGTCGCGGGGATCGACCTCGGTTACGTCGTGGCCGAGCCGGCGCAGCGCCGCCGCACAGCCCGCCCCGGAACTGAGGCTGACCTCCCGTTCGGGGCTCAAGCCCCCCAACAGCACCGCCACCCGCGCCATGCTCGCGCCTCACCCTACCCTGCCAACACGCCCCGCGAAGCGCTTATGCCGCGCTCGCTTTCGCCAGTGTCATAATGAAACGCCTTGCGGTTAAGGCATGATGAGGGCGGCAACATTAGTTGCTGATTTTTATAGTAAATTCTGGCTTTATTTGAATTGCCGCGGGCTTAAGCCATCTCAAGGCGCCCACGGGTCGAGGACGACGAGCCCAACACCCTCGAAGTCGCGAACATTACGCGTTGCGACTGCGGCCCCTTGAACTGCCGCGATCCCGGCAATCATCATGTCCGCCTCGCACGCCGGGTCGCCCGGCCGCATCCATCCGCCGTCGCAGCAACTCTGAAACGACGTTGGTGTCGAGAATGATCACTCGGTGAAATCGGCCGGGGGCCTGCCCCACCCGCGCACCGGCAGGCTCAAGTCGACGCCGCGTTCGCGTCCAAACACTTCGTCCACCGTCGCCAACAGTTCTGGGCCAGTCATGCCGCCTACAGCGCCGGTGATGATCGCCCGCGCCTCCTCCTCCATGGAGCGGCCAACCATTGCGGCGCGGACCCGAAGCAGCTGCTTGATCTGATCGTCGAGTTTGCGGATCGTTAAACTTGCCATGATCGCGATGTACTCAGAGCAATCATTGATTGCGAGGCTCAACCCAGCGCCTCGGCGATGTCGGCGATCAGATCGTCGACGTCTTCGATGCCGACCGAGAGACGCACCAGACCATCGGTTATCCCCAGCGCTTCGCGCAGCGGCTTGTCGACGGAGGCGTGGGTCATGATCGCTGGATGCTCGATCAGGCTTTCGACGCCGCCCAGCGATTCCGCC
>CAZNTI010000489.1:0-1821 GCA_964575885.1 uncultured Terricaulis sp. | reverse complement strand
GGAAGCCGACATCGCCGGCCAGCAGCGAGGCCAACATTTCGGCGTCGGCGTCCAGCAGCGCCCCAGGGCGATCGAACAGGTCGAAGGGGTTGAGGCTATCGGTTTTGCGGCTGACCGCCCCAAACGGGTCAAGAAGGCGCACCTCCTGGCCCATCTCCTTCCGACGCCGCGCGGTCACGTGCCAGGTCTCGCCCTTGGGATCGATGACGATCACCGAGCCGTCGAAACGGAGCAGGTTGGGGATGATGACGCCGCGGCCCTTGCCGGCGCCGGTGGGGGCGATGGTGACCAGATGGCGGTCCTCGCCGTAAACGATGGGAACCTCCCCACCGAGCGTGGGCTCGGCCGGGCGCGGATTGGAGAACCCGATCGGATCCTTGGCAGGGTCGGCGGCTTTCCAGCCGAGCAGCAGGTCCATGGTTTCCGGGCGCGCTGTCACAGCCCCCTCGGCCGGCTTGCGACGGGCATTGGGGGTGCGCGGCCGAGACATAGACCCTCCTTCGTGGCCGCGCGGGCGACCATGACTCAAACGTAAGCTTCGATCGTGGCCGGAACCGCGCCCCTTTGCGGCGCGAGGGCGGCGGCAGGGGATTGGGCCCGGGAGGGGGGCGCGCACGCCCCAGCCCGCAGCTAGATCAGCCGGAAATGGCCGCCAGCGCAATGGGCGCTGTGCGGTGAAGGGAATGTTTATGTCGCTCCGTCACTTAGACCGGAATTCTGGTCTAAGTGACGGATAACGTGTGGATTTCTCGGCGTCAGACTTGTGCCGGCGGTGCAGGCTGCTCAGGGATTCGGGCGCCGGTCGCGGTGACGCCTTCGTGGGCTAGCTTCCGCAGCCATATCGAGGCGATAGCCAGCACGACGCCGAGCCCTATGGCGCCTGCGCCCAGCCATTGGAACACCTCGACATAGGTGCGAAGCGCTGCGGCGGGATCGAGCACCTGACCGCCGACGGTTTCGGCAGCGGTGAGCTTGGCGATCTGTGCGCCAAGCGCCTGCGCGCCCGCGCTCGACAGGAACCAGGTCGCCATCACCGTCGACACAATCGCCGCCGGCGCGAGCTTGGTCATCGCCGAGAGGCCGACCGGAGAAAGGCAAAGTTCCCCGGTTGTGTGCAGCAGATAGAGCAGCACGAGGAACACCAGCGGCACGCGGTAGGAATCGTCGGCGAAATTGGCGCCCCACACCAAGACCAGGAAACCCGCGCCCACCTGGATCAAGGCTAGCGCAAACTTCAGTGCGTCGTTCGGATCGGACTTGCGCCGCTCCAGGAATGCCCAGAGCGCGGCGAAGATCGGCGCGAAGATGAGGATGAACCCTGCATTGAAGCTTTGCGTCTGCCCCGCGGTGACCGAGAAGAAGCCATTGTCTGGCAGCTGCGTGTTGCGTTCGGCGAATTGATTGAGGGCTGTGCCCGCCAGTTCGAACAGGGTCCAGAACACGGTCGCCGCCGCAATCAGGATCAGCGCCAGAATGATGCGCTGCGATTCGATCGCGGTACACTTCCGCATCATGTAGACCACGAAATAGACGATCACCAGCATCGCGGCGATCAACAACGCCCAGTTCACCACCGGCTCGCGCTGCACCAGCCACCAGGCAACGCCGACCCCGGCCAAGCCAAGAATGTAGATGAGCCATTCCCGGTTGATGGGGCCCAGCAGCGGCTTGCGCAGCGTCTCGGGTTCCGGCGGCGCGCCGACGTTATCGGGCAGTTGGGGCGGGCCGGGCAGGAAGAAGAGCAGTCGCCGGCGGGTGAACACCAGGAAGCCAAACAGCATGCCAATGCCGGCAAGGCCGAAGCCCGCCCACCAGCCATAG
>CAZNTI010000488.1:0-1828 GCA_964575885.1 uncultured Terricaulis sp. | reverse complement strand
GCGCGCTGGGGCGCGAGCTTGGGCTGCCGGAGAGCTTCGTCGGCCGCCACCCGTTCCCGGGCCCGGGGCTTGCCATCCGCGTGCCCGGTGAAATCACCCGCGAAAAGCTCGACATCCTGCGCCGCGCCGACGCGGTCTATCTCGACGAGATCCGGAAAGCCGGGTTGTACGGCGCCATCTGGCAGGCGTTCGCGGTGCTCTTGCCGGTGCGCACGGTGGGCGTGATGGGCGACGGGCGCACATACGAACATGTCTGCGCGCTGCGCGCGGTGACGAGCACGGACGGCATGACCGCCGACTTCTTCCCGTTCCCGATGGAGGTCCTCGGCCGCGCTGCCACCCGCATCATCAACGTGGTGAAGGGCGTCAACCGCGTCGTCTACGACGTGACCAGCAAACCGCCCGGGACGATTGAGTGGGAGTAGGGGTTCTTTAAAAAACAAATAAAACATAGGGATAACCGCAAATAGGCATAACGGCGGCGTAGAACATGTAGTCCGTCGTTGCGACGGTGAAGGTGCGTCGCACCTTCGCCGGATCGAAGTGTTCCGGAGCAATCAGCGCTTCTGCATCGGCGATCAGTTGCTTGACTGGTATGGCGAGCGCTTCGGCGCGCGGCGTCGGCAGAATCCCGCGCTGTGTGCGCACGAACAGCGGATCGGCGAACACCACACGCAGGCGGTTCAGAATGCCGCTGACCGCCGATTGGGTCAGCGACAGCCGCTCGGCCGCGCGCGACACGCTGCGCTCCTCCAACAGGGCGTCCAGCGCGACGAGCAGATTCATATCCAAGTTTTTGATATCGCTCATGACGATACTGGAGATTGTAGAATACGATTGGCGCGATATCACGCCGCCCGCCAGAAGACCAGCGCGACATCAATTGGACCGCCACCTCGCACTGGAGACTGCAATGAGCGTCAATCAGGAAAAACTGGAAGCGCTGGCCGGGCGGTTGCTCGGCGATCTCGGGGCGGCGTTCATGGTGCCGCTCGTGCGCATTGGTGACAAACTCGGTCTTTATCGGGCGATGGCCAATGCTGGCCCGGTGAGTTCGGTCGAGCTGGCGCGCCTGACTGGAACAGCCGAGCGTTACGTGCGCGAGTGGCTGTCCGCCCACGCAGCCTCTGGCTATGTCGATTACGATGCGGAGTTGGACAGGTTCGAATTGACCGCCGAGCAGGCGATGGTCTTCGCCAATCCGGAAAGCCCCGCCTTCATGCTCGGCGGTTTCGAAGTGGCCGCTGCGAATACGAACGACATGAACAAGGTCGCCGAGGCCTTCCAGACCGGCCGGGGCGTGGGCTGGCACGAGCACTGCTCATGCCTGTTCCGCGGCGTCGAGCGTTTCTTCCGACCCGGCTACCTCGCCAATCTTGTCCAGAACTGGCTGCCGGCGCTGGATGGCGTCGTGGCAAGGCTTGAGCGCGGCGCAAGGGTTGCCGATATCGGCTGCGGTCATGGCGCGACGACCATTCTGATGGCGAAGGCCTTTCCAAAGTCCGAGTTCATCGGCTTCGATATGCATGAGCCGTCGATCCTTCGCGCGCGCGCGAATGCGGAGGAGGAACGTACAGCTGGCAACGTCCGCTTCGAGGTCGCCGGCGCGAAGGATTTCCCTGGCCGACACTATGACCTCATCACGGCCTTCGACTGCCTCCACGATATGGGCGACCCGGTGGGTGCGGCCAAGCATGCGCGCCAGGCTCTTAGCGAAGACGGCGCATGGATGCTGGTCGAGCCGTTGGCGCATGATCGCCTTGCCGACAACCTCAACCCGGTCAGCCGTGTCTATTACGCTGCGTCGACGATGGTCTGCACGCCGACA
>CAZNTI010000487.1:0-1831 GCA_964575885.1 uncultured Terricaulis sp. | reverse complement strand
CGGCAGCTCGCGCAATGGTCGCGACAGCCCGGGTCAGCGCCTCGGCGTGAAGCGCTTTGGCGGCCAGTCCGTAAACGGCGGAGAAATCCTCGTGCGCCAACGCGGCACCAAGTTCCATCCGGGCAATAACGTCGGGCTGGGCCGCGACTACACCCTGTTTGCCCTTTTTCAGGGCCAGGTGCAGTACGCGACCAAGAGCAACGGCCGAACCTACGTGTCCATCATGCCGGCACAGGTAGCGGCCGAATAGGCGACCGGAAGAAACTCTCCCGGATCGCCTGACGAAGACAGGGCGATCCGGATCCCGAAATAGCGTGGGGCGCCCGGATCAAGGCGCCCCATTTTTCTTGCCCCGCGCGAACCGAGCCAATGAGGAGGCTCACGATGCGGGACGTGCTTGAGATCGAGACACAAAGGTTGCGGCTGCGGGGCCTGCGCATCGCTGATGCGCGGCGCATCGGCGAATTTTGCAACGATCCTGGGGTGGGGCGCAATTTGGCGATGACGCCGCTGCCCTATCTGGACGTCGCCGCCGAAGGCTGGATCATGATCTTGCGGGCGCGCGCGGCGCTGCTGCGCGATGTCGTGTTCGGGGTGGAGCTGCCGGGCGAGGGCCTGATCGGCTGCATCGGGGCCCACTCGCGCGCAGAGAGCTACGAAGTCGGCTACTGGTATGGACGCCCCTACTGGGGCCTGGGCTACGCCACCGAGGCGCTGACCGCTTTTGTTGATGAAGCGCGCACGCTGGGCGAATTGGTCGCAAGCCACTTCGTGGACAACCCCGCCTCGGGGCGAGTGCTGAGCAAGGCTGGCTTTGTCTATACTGGTGAAGTCCTGCCGCAATTCTCGATGGCGCGCGGCCACAAGTCACCGTGCAAGCGCATGCGCCTCGCCGATGGGGGCGCGCGTCGCGACGCTGGCTCGCGCGCGGAGGCGCTGTCGTGAGCGCGCTATGCTCAGCGCGCGCGCAGCGCCTCGATCAACGCCAGCGCCTGGGCGGCGAGGGGCTCGGCGAGGCCAAGCTGCACGATGAAGAAAAGCAGGTAGCCGACCACGAACAGCCACGGCATCGCCCGCTCCAGCGTCGCCCACTTCATGAGCCGCCGGCTGTCGCGCAGGCGCTCGTACTCGGCTTGGATCGGGCGATGCGGCAGCAGGCTTTCGACCTCGTAGATGCCCTTGTACTTTGCGTCCAAGAGCACCGTGTAATAGCGGTTGGAGGTGCGCCAGATGAGGCAGGTGAGGGCCAGCGCGACCGCCACCATCCCGACCAGCGCCGGGTGCAGGGCTCCATTGTCGCTGCCCAAAAAGCCAAGCGCGCCGACGCCGCCCAGGTTCAGGCTGAGAAACATGTTGGACAATTCGCGGCGGGCCCGCTTGGTTTCGCGGACCTCCTCCACCAGCAGCTTGTAGAGTTCGAATGTTTGGGTGTCGCTCAATGTGGGCCCCTCAAGGCGGAGTTTAGCCGTTAGCGGTCGCCTTGGAAAAGGCGCTGAGTTTACATACGCCTTAGGGCGCTAGGAGCAGGTGTGATGGGTTTGCGCGTAGCGGTGGTCGGGGCCACGGGGAACGTCGGCCGCGAGATGTTGGCGATTTTGGAAGAGCGGCTGTTCCCGGCCGATGAGGTGATCGCGATCGCGTCACGTCGCTCGCTCGGCGTCGAGGTCAGCTACGGCGACAAGACGCTGAAGTGCAAAGACATCGAGAACTTCGACTTCTCGGGCGTGGATCTGGTGCTGATGAGCGCCGGGGGGGCGGTATCGAAGGAATGGTCGCCCGGTCGACTACGCGCACCAGCGCGGCGTGATCCACCGCGACCTGAAGCCTGGCA
>CAZNTI010000486.1:0-1836 GCA_964575885.1 uncultured Terricaulis sp. | reverse complement strand
GTCGTAGAACAGGGCTACGCCCGCGTCCGCCGGCGGGAACGCAGCGAGCGTAAACACCACGCCCAGCCCCAGCACCATCCAGCACCAGATGTGCATCCAGATTTTCCATATGCCCGTCATCGTTGGCTCTCCTTTATTGGGATAGGGCGACCATGCCGGCAGCGAGGGAAGCGCTGCAATTCCCTCACAGGTAATAGACAGCCGCGCCGCGCCGCCGATACTGACCCGATGAACACGCTCACTGAGGACGGCGGCTTCGGCGCCAGACTGCGCTCATGGCGCCAGGCGCGCGGCTTGAGCCAGCTTGATCTTGCGCTGGCCGCAGACGCGTCGCCGCGGCATTTGTCTTTCCTGGAGACCAGCCGCGCCCGCCCCAGCCGCGACATGGTTCTGGCGCTTGCCGACGCCATGGTGTTGCCGCGCACAGCGCGCAACGACATGCTGGCCGCGGCGGGCTTTGCCCCGCTCTACCCGGTCACGCCGCTCGATGCGGAGGCGCTTGGGCCGCTGCGCGAGGTGTTGTCGGAGATGATGCGCCGGCACGCGCCATACCCGGCTATGCTTTGCGATCGACGCTGGAACCTCCATGACGCCACCGCAAGCGCGCAAGCGCTGCTGGCCCCGCTGCGCGGCGAGAGCGGCGAAGCGAACATGGTGCGCATGTTGACAGAGGGCCCGGCCGCGGCCGAACTCATCGTCAATTACGGTGAGGTGCTGCAGGAGATGGCTGACCGCATCCGGCTTGAAGCGCTCGAAGCCGGTCAAGACGCCGAACTCGCGGGCTATGTGCGTGCGCTGGAGGCCGCGCTGCGGCGCCATCCGCCGCCAGGCGGCGCGCACGCCCGCCGGCCATTGGTCCCGCTGATGTTGCGCTTGCCCGGCGGCGGCGAACTGCGCTTCCTTTCGGCGATCGCCCATTTCGGCACCAGCGAGGACGTCACCGTGCGCGACCTGCGGCTCGAATTGTTGTTTCCCGCCGACGCCGCCACCCGCGCCGCCATGGCGGTGTGGGACGCCGGCTAGCGTGCGTGCTAGCCCCTGACGCATGAGCCTGCTGGCGCAACTCGTCATTTACCTTCTCGCTTTGTCCGGCGTCGTTCTGGGCGCTCTCGGCGTGCTCTTCTTCACTGGCGGGGCGCTTAACCGGGCGCGCTCTCGCGCCTACCGCATACGTCGCGCTGTGCTGGCGGCGGCGAGCCTGTGCGGCATTTTCGCGTCCGCAGCGCTCGGCTTTGTCGGCATCGCCTGGGTGATGTATCTGGCGCAGGCATCATGAGCGAGCTTCTCAGGGATATCTGGTACTTCGCCGCGACCTCGCGCGAACTGAAGCGCGGGGCCATGTTCCGGCGTGAAATCCTTGGCGAGCCGGTGCTGCTTGGCCGCGACGAGGAGGGCCGGGCGTTCGCGCTAAGGGACATCTGCCCGCACCGTGCCGTGCCGCTCTCGGCTGGCAAGGTGGTGTCCACGAACGGCGTGCAGACGGTGGAGTGCCCCTACCACGGCTGGCGCTTTGGCGCTGGTGACGGCGTCTGCAGACTCATTCCGTCGCTGGTCGAAGGCCAACCTTACGAGGCGGGCCGCATCCGCGTGCGGCATTTCCCCACCCATGAGGCCAACGGCATCGTGCTGGTCTTCGTGGCGTCCGATCCGCGTTTTGACGGGGCGCCGCCGCCGGCGCCGGAATTCGAGCTGGGCGACTTCCGTGAGCCGAAATTCGTCATCCATCGCATCTTCGCGGCCAGCATGGACAATGCGGTGGTGGGGCTGATGGATCCCGCGCACGTGCCCTTCGTGCACAATCAGTGGTGGTGGCGCCCGCCCTCGACGGGTCTGAGG
>CAZNTI010000485.1:0-1850 GCA_964575885.1 uncultured Terricaulis sp. | reverse complement strand
GGTCGCCGTGGCTGGCTTCGGCGGGATGGACGAATTGCGCCGGCGTGCCGGTGGAGGCCAGGGTCGCGGCGATCTTGCGGGCGATGTGGCCGGATTTGCCCATGCCCGAGACGATCACCCGGCCCTTGGTCGCCGCCAGCAGCCTGGCTGCGGCCACGAACGCCGCGTTGAGCGGCCCTGCCAGCGCCTGCGCCAATTGCTCCAGCGCGCCGGCCTCGGCGCGGATCGTTTCCTGGCCCGCCGCGATCGCGGCTTCGGGTTGAATGAGTTCGCTCATGGCCGTTGGTTGGCACGGCGCGGGGCGATTGTCATGAGGGCCAGGGCATGACCGGCGCGGTTGCATTCACATGTCCGAGGCCATAGGTGCGGGCGATGCGGGTACTTCAGGTCATGGCCGGCGCTAAGGACGGCGGCGCGGAAAGCATAATGCGTGACGCGGTGCTGGCGCTGGCGGAAGCCGGCGTCGTCCAGCACGTCGTGACGCGGCCCGACAACGCCACGCGGCTGGAGGAGTTTCGCGCCGCTGGCGTGCCGGTGACTTTGGCGGGCTTCAACAGCCTGTGGCGTTTGCCGACAGATGCCGCTCTGCGCGAGGCCTTCGCCGCCTTCAAGCCGCAGGTAGCGCACTATTGGATGGGCCGCGCCGGCACATTTGCGCCCGCGCATTTCCGATCCCGCAGCCTCGGCTGGTACGGCGGCTATTACAAGCTGTCGCGGTTCAAGCACTGCGCCTGGCACGCCGGCATGACCCGCGACATCGCCGGTCACATCACCGGCCAGGGGGCGCCAGCCGATCGCGTCGTCATCCTCAATTCCTACGCCAATCTGGCGCCGGCGCCGCCGACGCCGCGGGCGAGCCTGGACACGCCGGACGGCGCGCCTGCTGTGCTGGCGCTGGCGCGGCTGCATTGGAAGAAGGGGCTCGACACCTTGCTCGACGCCGCCGCCGAAATGCCGGGCGTCTATGTTTGGATCGCCGGCACTGGTCCGCTCGAGGCTGAACTGAAGGCGCGCGCCGAAAGCCTTGGCATGAACGACCGGGTGCGCTTTCTGGGCTGGCGCGAGGATCGCGCCAACCTCATGGCGGCGTGCGACGTGGTGGCGTTCCCCTCGCGCTACGAGCCGTTCGGCAACGTCACCATCGAGGCGTGGGCGGCGGGAAAACCGCTGGTAGTGGCGGATGCGGCGGGGCCAGCCGCCACCGTGACCAATGAGGTCGACGCGCTGCTGGTGCCGAAGGACAACGTCGAGGCGCTGCGCGCTGCGCTGAAGCGGGCGATCGAAGAGCCCGGGCTGGCCGCGCGGCTGGTTGAGGGCGGGCGGCGCACCTACGAGGAGAAGTTCACCAAGGCGGCGTTCGTGCGCGCGTCGACTGAGCTGTACGGCCGCATCGACGCCGCCGCCGGCTGACGCGCCCTTACGGATTGGAAGGTTGAGCGGACCCCGGGCTCCGCCTATTTGTTGCGAAGCATTCAAAGGAAACCCATGAATCCCGCCGCTGTGATCAACGTTCCGCGCGTCGAATCTACCGCCCTTGAGATCGGCAACGAGCTGCCGCTCACCTTCATATGCGGCCCTTGTCAGCTGGAAAGCCGCAGCCACGCGCTGGAGACCGCCGAGTTCCTGCGCGATGTGTTCAAGCGCGCCGGCGCGGGCTTCATCTACAAAACCAGCTTTGACAAGGCCAATCGCTCCAGCCTCAAGACCAAGCGCGGCGCCGGTCTCTCGACTTCGGGACCGATCTTCGAGGAAATCCGCACCAGGCTTGGGGTTCCGGTGCTGACCGACGTGCACCTGCCCGACCAGTGCGCGGACGTGGCCGAGGTGGTGGACGTGCTGCAGATTCCGGC
>CAZNTI010000484.1:0-1851 GCA_964575885.1 uncultured Terricaulis sp. | reverse complement strand
CAAGCGGGTGGAACTTAAGGAAATCAAGGTCCGTCCCAATATCGACGACCACGATTACGAAGTGAAGATGCGCGCCATCCATCGCTTCTTCGAGGAGGGCGACAAGGTGAAAGTCACCTTGCGCTTCCGCGGCCGCGAGATGCAGCACACCAATATCGGCATGGAATTGCTCGAGCGCATGCGCAGCGAGCTTGAGCAGATCGCCAAGGTCGAGCACGAGCCGCGCTTCGAAGGCCGGCAAGTGGTTATGGTGATGGCGCCGCGGGCTTAAGGCCCGGCGCTCACCCGCGCGTGTAGCGGCGCCGCAGCGTCATGATGGTGAGGTTGCTGAAAAGCAGCGTCAGCGTCAGGCCGAAGCCGAGCCAATTCATGATCGGCACCCAATCGCGGTGGTCATGCACAAATTGCGTGGCGAAACCGGGCGCGCCCTCACGCACGGCGGCGTCGCGCGCCGCCTTGGCCTGCTCGCCGGCCAGGCCCCAATCGAGGCTGTCGGGCAAGCCCAACCCGGATAACGACACACCCGTCACATGCGGCAGCTGGCTTGGCGAGTAGAGCAGGTTGACGCCGAAGGCGATCGCGAAGGCGGCCAGCACCGCCAGCAGCCAGCGCGACCCGATCAGGGTGTTAAGCGAGGAGAGCACCTTGCCCTTCTCCTCACGGTAGATTTGCTTGGCCTCGTCCAGCGATTGCGGCGTGCGCACCATGACCGTCTCCCCTCAGCCGCCACTTTAGCGTCTCGGGCGCGGCTTGCCAAAGCGGGCTTTGACGGCGCCCCACATCCGGCGCAGGGTCAGTGGCGGTAACAGGGGAGACCGGCCATGCACCTGTCAAGACGTCGGGCGCTGAGCTTATTGAGCGCGAGCGTGCTGGCTGCGTGCGCGCAGCGCGTTGATGTTGAGGAGGGCGCGCTGGCGCTGACCCCCACAGAGACGGAGGGGCCATTTTTCCCTACCGACACCAGTATCGAGCGCGACGCCGATCTCACCCGATTGGCCGGGCGCGCGGAGCGCGCCGCGGGTCAAGTGATCGAAGTGCGCGGGCGGGTATTGGACGCGCAGGGCCTCCCGGTTTCCGGCGCGGCCGTTGAACTCTGGCAGGCCAACGCGGCCGGCCGCTACGCCCATCCCCAAGACGCCGCCAATCCCGCAGCACTCGACCCCAATTTCCAGGGCTACGCAGCGCTCCGCACCGGCGCGGATGGCCGTTTCTCGGCCCTCACCATCAAGCCGGGCGGCTATCTGGTGCGCGAGATGAACGCCACCCGCACCCCGCATTTTCACTGGAAGATCGAGGCCGCCGGCCGCCAGCTCACCACCCAGAGCTACTTCCCCGACGAGCCCGCAAACGACAGCGATTTCCTCATGCGCGCCATGGGCGAGAACGCCCGCCGGCTGATCGCGGCGGTGGGCGCGGCCGGCGCCGAAGGCGCACCCGGCTTCGATTGGGACATTGTGCTGCCCGGCTGAAGCCCAGTTGCGGGGGTGACGGCCACATGCTACACGCGCGCCCTTTCGTGGGTGGCCCGGCGAAACGGCATGCCGTGGCGGCCCTTTTGGCGTCTTCGCGACGCTTTCATCCTTCAAGGAGGATCAAATGCCGAAACTGAAGACCAAGAGCGGCGTCAAAAAACGCTTCAAGCTCACTGCGTCCGGCAAGGTCAAGGCCGGCGCCGCCGGCAAGCGCCACCGCCTGATCAGCCACAACGGCAAGTACATCCGTCAAAACCGCGGCACGGACGTTCTCGCAAAGCCGGACGCCGATCGCGTCAAGCTTTGGATCCCTTACGGGTTGGATTGAGGGAGACTGACCGATGGCACGCGTCAAAGGCGGCGTCACTGCGCACGCCCG
>CAZNTI010000483.1:0-1862 GCA_964575885.1 uncultured Terricaulis sp. | reverse complement strand
GCGCGAATTTCCTGCGTGGGCTGAATGAAAGTGCGGCCGACATAGTGATTGCGGATGATGCCGAGTTCATAGGGCAAGCCGCTTTCGGCGGCATAGCCCATGGCGGCGGGAACGCCCGAATCGGGCACCGGCACGATCACGTCGGCCTCGACGCCGGTTTCCTGCGCCAGACGCATGCCCATGCGCTTGCGCACCTCGTAGACGGAACGGTTCTCCACGATCGAGTCCGGGCGCGAGAAGTAGACGAACTCGAAAATGCAGGGGCGGGCGCGGCGGCGCGCAAATGGGAAGTGACTCTCGATGACGATGTCGCCCTCATGCTCGCCCTGACCCCGGCGGGTGACCACGATCACCTCTCCAGGCTCGATGGCGCGCACGAACTTTGCGCCGATCATGTCGAGCGCGCAGGTCTCGGAGGCCAGGATCGGGGCGCCCTCGCGATCGCCCAGCACCAGCGGGCGGATGCCGATGGGATCGCGGGCGCCGATCAGGGTGTCTTCGGTGAGGCACACAAGGGCATAGGCGCCCTCGATATCGTGGAGCGCCTCAACGAAGCGGTCGACCACCTTGGCGCGACGGGAGCGGGCGATGAGCTGCAGAATGCATTCGGTGTCTGAGGTGGATTGAAAGATGGCGCCGCCTTCGACCAGGCGCTCGCGCAAGTCGCGCGCATTGGTCAGATTGCCATTGTGGGCGATGGCGAAGCCGCCGAGCGCCAGGTCGGCGAAGAGCGGCTGCACGTTGCGCAGCATGGTGCCGCCCTGGGTGGCGTAGCGGGTGTGGCCGACGGCGGCGTAGCCGGGCAAGCGCGCCAGCACGTCGCCGCCGCCAAAGCGTTCGCCGACCAGGCCCAGAAAACGCTCATGGTGGAAGCGGCCGTCGAAACTGACGATGCCGCACCCTTCTTCGCCCCGGTGCTGGAGAGCGTGAAGGCCGAGCGCTGTAAGAACCGAGGCGTCGTCGGAGCCCAAAACGCCAAATACCCCGCACTCCTCGCGCGGCTTGTCGTCGTACGCCCAACGATCTGCAGGCTCCGCCGGCGCCGCATGAAACGAGAGGGTGGGGCGCTGGGCGGTCATTTTTCTACTCTTTCCTCAGGTTGGCGGGGCCTGGGTGGCGGGTTCAGCCGGCGGGATCGGCGCCGACTCGCCCTTCTGACGATCTATTCTATCACGAACCCGCTGGCGGGCCTGTGGCAGCACGGCCCCCAACACGGTCGCGACACTGTCATAAATAGGGAAAGTCCGCGCGCTGCGCACGGCCTCCTGGATAGGATCTTGCGGCTGACCCGGCGCCGCGGTTGGCGCCTGTCGCAGCAACAACACGAACAAGGCCACCACGACCACCCCGCGAAGGACGCCGAACGCTAGTCCCGCGGCGCGATCGAAGCTGCCGATCTCGGTCGATTGGTGCGCGGTTTTGGCCACCGTTGCGGTGATCACGGTCAAAACGATGAACACGATCAGGAAGATCAAGACACCCGCCCCGATCGAGGCGAGGGTTCCTGAAAGCGCGGTCGTGCTTTCCACGAACGGCCGCGCCAGCGGCGCGAAGAACACCGCCGCGATCACCCCGCCTATGAAGGCGATGATCGAGAACACCTCGCGGATCAGCCCGCGCGCAAACGCCATGACCCCCGACAGGCCGAGCACCGCCAACGCCAGGAAATCGAACCAGGTCAGACCCAAATCCATGGCATGCGCTCCCCATCCGCGATCCGGCCGCGCGCGCTCCAGCGCCGACTTGGCGACAACCGATAGCCCCCCCGGTTCGGGAAAGAAAGCCTGCGCCGTCAGGCGTCGGGCAGGGCGCCCAGCACAGCGGCAAGGTCGGCGATGTGGCCGATCTCGCTGAGCTTTACC
>CAZNTI010000482.1:0-1865 GCA_964575885.1 uncultured Terricaulis sp. | reverse complement strand
GCGACGGAAGTCGCGGGCGTTGGCCGTTTGAAGCCATGAGGGATGCGAACGAACGAGGAGGCTTCGCCCGTGAAGCTCTTTACAAACGTCATCGCCTGCGTCGCCGTGTTGGCGCTGGCGACGCCCGCGGCGGCGCGCGACCGCGACAACAACCCGCCCGGATGGCGCGGCGGCTACGGAACAAACTGGGAAAACCCCGCCGGGCCGCGCGGTGGGCCGGGCGCGTCGCCCGACCGCTACGCTCCGCGCCATTACTGGCGGGGCGGGTACTGGTACTGGCATCCGCGCCGCGCCTGCTGGGCCCCCGATCCGGATTGGAACCCGCCCGGGCGCGCCGGCGGCCCTGGCACGAACTGGGAAAATCCCCCTGGTCCCGCTGGCGGCCCAGGCGCCTCGCCGAACCGCACGCTCTGCCGCTAAGCTGCGAGCCGCTGCCGGAAGAAGGCGATGATCTCATCGACCTTTTTCCGGGTCAGCGCGCCTTGCTCGTCGACCAGGTGCGTGGTCACCACCGAATGTGGGTTGGACATGAAGGTGCCCGGCTTGGCGGCGGTGTCGGGTAAGGTCTGGCCTTCGAAGCGCGAGCCGAAGGTGCGCTGCAACGTTTCAAAGCGCGCTGCGCGGCAGAGCGAATCGCCCTCGAAACGATAGCCGCGGACGGTGAGGTCCTCGCCTTCGAGCCGGGCCCGAATGGCCGTGACGTCCTGCGGCGAGAGCGCCAGGCCGCTTGGATTGAGCACCGGCAGCGAGGGCTGGCACATGACCGGGGCGCGCGTCGCCTGCCCCACCATCATCGCCAGCGCAAAATTGCCGGTCAGGCACATGCCGATGGCGCCCACGCCGGGGCCGCCGCATTCAGCGTGCGCGTGCGCGGCCAATTCCTTCAGCCAGTCCACGATGGGGCTGGTCTTGTCGTCGGCCCAGACGCTGAACTCGCGCGCGACGCAGGCGCGCAGCGCCGAGCGCGCCGCGTAGCCGGGGCCGTTCGGCTTGCCCGGCGCGCCCAGCAGTGACGGCAGATAGACACGAAAGCCCGCGTCGCGCACCCAGCGCGCGAAGCGCGCCACCTCCGGGGTGATGCCCGGTATCTCGTGGATGACGATGACGCCCGGGCCCTCGCCGGCGATCAACACCGGACGCGTCCATTGCCGGAAGCGCATCCGGACGCGGGTGAAATCCTCCAGCTTGTCGTGCTGCGTGCTAACGCCCTTGGCCATGTGCCCAATCCCGCTCGCGCTTAAACCTGGGTCAGAGCGCCTGCGCCCACGACCGTGATCCATTCGCGCACACGCCAGCTTTCGACGACGCCGTTCTGCACATACGGATCGGCCCGGGCGAAGTCTTCGGCGATTTGCGCCGTCTCGGCCTTGAACAAAAGCATGCCGAAGGGCGGATCGTCGCTCGGCACCGCCCCGCCTAATTGCAACGCGCCGCGTTCGGTGTAGGCGCGCGCCAGTTCGATATGGGCAGCGCGATGGGCGGCGCGCTTCTCCATAAAGTCGGGCGCATAGGCGTAGATCAGCAGAAAATGTTTCATGACGTCTCTACTCCGCGAGAAAGCCGCGTCGCCGCGCTTCCTGATAGACGCTGTCCGTGCTTCGGAACCCCAGGCCGTGATCGACCACGGACCACTCCACCCCATCGACGCATGTCGCCCCTCCCGAGATCGCGCTACTCCGCCGCCACCATCGGTGACAGCACTTGGTGCACGCCCTTCGCGGCGCGGTAGCGGTCGATGCGCTGCTCGATTTCGCCGCGGAAGCAGCGGATCAAGCCTTGGATCGGCCACGCCGCCGCATCGCCCAAAGCGCGACCGTGGCCATGCCGCCCTGTCCGGCACGCCCGGTGAGCTGATACCGGCCCTG
>CAZNTI010000481.1:0-1893 GCA_964575885.1 uncultured Terricaulis sp. | reverse complement strand
GGCGAAGCGGCCGCCCCACATCCGCTGACCGCGGAAAGGATCGGAAGTGGACACGAACGCGAATTCCTCTGCTGCGTCTCAGCGCTGGGCCATTTGGGCCGCGCTGGCGATGCTGGCGGTTGGGGCGATAGCGTTGTCTTACGTGCTTTTGGCGGCGGCTTCAAAGCCCGCTGCGACAGCCGGACTGATGCGTTTCGCCGAGGGTCATATGGAGCGGCTGGCGGTGCTGGAGGCCCCCCCGCCGCTTTCGGCGCGCACCATCCGCGACGCGGCCGGTCGCGAAACCACGCTTGCCCGCTTCGGGGGCCAGGTCATGGTTCTCAACTTGTGGGCCACCTCCTGCGGACCGTGCGTGGTGGAAATGCCGACGCTGGCGGCGCTGCAGCAGCGCTACGAGGGGCGCTTACGGGTGATCCCGGTCAGCGTCGATGGCGCCGCCGAGCGCGCGCGCGCGGAGCGAATGCTGGCCGAACTTGGCGGCGGCGAACTGCCGTTCCTGATCGACATCAGCCGCGGCGTGCTGTTCGACGCGCAGGCCACCGGCATGCCGCTGACGGTCATTTATGACGCACAAGGACGCGAGCTTGCCCGCTTGGCGGGCGGCGCCGATTGGGCCAGTGAGGAGGCGTACGCCTTGATCGATGCGGTGCTTGCAGGTGAGTCTGGTTCCAGTTCTTGAGACCGAGCGGCTGCGCCTGCGCGGCCATACGCTCGCGGACTTCGAGGCCGTGGCGGCCATGTGGGCCGATCCCCAGGTCTACCGCTTCATTGGCGGCCAGCCGTCGACCCGGGAAGAAAGCTGGGCGCGGATGGTGCGCATGCCCGGCTTATGGGAACTCTTAGGCTACGGGTATTGGGTGGTGGAGGAAAAGGCGAGCCGGCGGCTGGTCGGCGAGGTCGGCTTCGCCGATTTCAAGCGCGCACTGACGCCGTCGATCGAGGGCATTCCCGAGCATGGCTGGGTGCTGGCGACGTGGGCGCACGGGCAGGGCTACGCCACCGAGGCGGTGCGCGCCTCGCTCAAATGGACCGAGCGCGACCCCTCGGTGCATGAGACCGTGTGCATCATCGCGCCGGAGAACGCGGCCTCGATCCGGGTGGCGGAGAAGGCCGGCTACAGCGAAGACCTTCGCGCTCAGTACAAGGGCGCGCCCACAATGCTGTACCGGCGAAAGAAGCGCGGCTAAGCAGGGGCGCGCGCCCCGCGCTTAACATTCAGCCGCGTGCTGCTATGCTCGCGCCTGGCGCGTTGGCGCGGGTGGCGGCTCCATGAGCGACGTCTTTCTATCTTACAAGCGTAGCGAAGCAGCGCTCGTCATCCCGCTGCGCGACAAGCTGATCGGGCTGCGCCTCAACGTCTTCTTCGATACGGATGCGCTTGATTCAGGCGATCATTGGGCCCGCAAGATCGATCGCGAAGCTAAGGCGGCGCGCTGCGTGCTCGCGTGCTGGTCGCGCGCGGCGCTGCATTCGGAGTGGGTCTACAACGAATGCACCGAAGGCTGGCGCGAGGATCGCCGCCGGTTGGTGGTGGCGCGCATCGGCGAGTTCAACGCCGACGACGTGCCGGTGGAGTTCAACCGCGTGCACTTCGAGGATCTCACCGCCTATGCCGGAGAGGACGAGCACGCGGGCTTCATCAAGCTGCTGGAGCCGATCGGTCGATTTGTTGGGCGTCCCGGTCTCGCCGATTTTCAGCGCTACATCGCCGCCGGCGATCTCGACGCCATGGAACGCTGGGTTCTGCGGTATCCGCTCGACCCGCTGGCCAACGATGCTTTGATGCTGGCCGCCGCGGCTCGCAAGAAGCGTGTCGATGCGAAGCTGGCCGCGCCTGCGCCTGCGCCGGTCCCGGTTGCGGCCCCGGTCCCGGCGCCGCAGCCGCCGCGCACG
>CAZNTI010000480.1:0-1894 GCA_964575885.1 uncultured Terricaulis sp. | reverse complement strand
GAGCAGCAGGTCGAAAGTGCCGAATTGCAGCGCCTCCCATGCTGCATCGCCGTCCCCATAGCCAACGACGTCATGGCCCGCGCGCGAGAGGCTCGACACCAGGAACGCCCGGAGCGAGTCATCGTCTTCGGCCAAAAGTATGCGCGCCATGCTGGCTCCGGTGCTCCCCGGCCTCACCCCAACCGCTAACGACTAGCACATGGGGGTAAAGACCGCCTGAAACCGACCCTCTATACACCAGAGACGGCGACTTTGCATGCCGGCGCCCAGGGTCGCGGACCTCACGCCCAATATCTCGGCTGCTAAGCATGTGGAAACGTTGACGCGCCGCGCTGCGGCGGCGAACAATGTTCGCCATGGATGCGGATTCCGGGCATGCAGGTGCGTTGCGCGCAGACGCTGGCTTCAGCCCAGCCGAGCCCGGTCTCGGCGCGCCTTACGTGTTGATCGAACCGCTGCACCGCACCGCGCCGCTTATTTTCGCATCCCCCCACAGCGGCCGCCGTTATCCGGCCGAGCTCCTGGCCAGCGCCCGGGTGAGTCTGCTCAGTCTGCGCCGCTCCGAAGACGCTTACGTCGATGAACTGGTGGCGGGGGCTGCGGCGCACGGGGCGGCAGTAGTGTCCGCCACCATCGCGCGCGCCTACGTCGATCTCAATCGCGACCCCGGCGAACTCGATCCCGAGATGTTCGACGAACGCCCCCCCGCCTCCACGCACTCGGGCTCGGCGCGCGTGCAAGCGGGCCTCGGCGCGATCCCCAGGGTCAGCGGCGATGGCCAGAACATCTACCGGCGCAAGCTTTCGCTGCGCGAGGCCGAGGCGCGCATCGCGGCGGTGCACACCCCCTATCACGCGCTGCTCGCCAATTTGGTCGCCGAAACCAAGGCTCTATTCGGCTGCGCTGTGCTGATCGACTGCCATTCGATGCCAAACAACGCTCGCGGCGCGCACGCCCCGGACGTGGTGTTGGGCGATCGCTTTGGCGCTTCGTGCCATCCCTCGGTGACAGCGCTTGCGGAAGCAACGCTGCGGCGCATGGGCTACCGCGTTGCACGCAACGCGCCCTTCGCGGGCGGCCACACCACCCAGACCTACGGCCGGCCGGCCGCACAGGCGCACGCGCTGCAGGTTGAGGTGAACCGCGGCCTTTACTTGGACGAGCGAACCCTAGAGCGCACCAGCGGCTACGCCCGGATTCGCTCGGACATGACCCGGCTGGCGGAGGCGCTCTGCGCCGCAACCCTTCATAAAAGCTTGGCCTAAGGGTAAGTCCGCCTTAACCGAACCACGAAAAAAACCGCGGGCCGAAGCCCGCGGGTTTAGGTCAAATAGGGAGGAAACGCCCGATAGGGCGGGTGCGACGTCGCGAAACGCCGCAACAATCGAAAGTTAGTGTGCAGCGCACAAAAGCGCAAGCTGACTCTGCCGTCACGTCTGAGGGGCCAGCCCCAAGATATTGATCTAATGTGCTATTTTCGGCTCGCATGTAATTTTGCAGGTGCTAACATGCGTTTCTGGATGTGGCCTGCCGATGAAATTGGCGCCGTCGCCGTTGAGTTAGGCTGAAGCGCGGTGCAGAAGGCCCCGCCGCGTTAAGAAAGCACCTCCCCGCATGTCCGCCCGCCTCCGGAACCTGGCGATTATCGCCCACGTCGACCACGGCAAAACCACGCTCGTGGACCAATTGCTCGCTCAAGGCGGCGCCTTCCGGGCTAACGAGGTGCGCCAGGAACGGGCCATGGACTCCAACGACCAGGAGCGCGAGCGCGGCATCACCATCCTGGCCAAGTGCACTTCCATCCTGTGGGGCGAGGATCGGCTCAACATTGTCGACACCCCCGGCCACGCCGATTTCGGCGGCGAGGTCGAGCGAATCCTCGGCATGGTCGATG
>CAZNTI010000479.1:0-1895 GCA_964575885.1 uncultured Terricaulis sp. | reverse complement strand
ACGCGACCCGCGATTACGCCGTCAGCGACCTCGCCACGATGTCGAACGCGGTGCCTTTTGACGGCGAGAAGTACAGCGAATTGTTCGCGCGCGCGCTGTGATCAAATCACGGAGACCCGCTGTCATTCACGCTGCTGCTGGTGGCTCTCTTATGGTCTAACGACGCCCCGTCTCTCGGCGGCCAATATGATCTCGGGGCGGTATTCGAAATGCATGGTGTCGTAATGATCCCACCGCCCGCCCCAAATGAAACCGTGGCGCTCGAACGCGCGTACGATTTCAAGTGGAACCTGATTGCGGTAGGGCGCGGCTTGCCCGACATCGCCGCCATTCCATCGCCAATAATCCGAGTAAGCCGTGTTGATGTCGATGGCTGCGGCAAAGGCGTGCATTGAATAGAGCTCTGTGCCGGCAATGGTGCGACAATTGTACGTTCCAGCAGAGGGCGCAAGAAAGGTTACGAACTCGGGCCCGAGCGTGGAAAGGTCACGAACAACGCGTTCAAGCGCCTCGTGCGCACCGTTCACTGTGGTGAATTTCAGGGCTGAACCGTCTACCCAGCGCACCTCGGCCAACCTGGACTCGACTTCGCCGGCCCGGCAATCGCCGTACATCTTGATGAAGAATGGCTGAGGCCGCGCTCGGCCGGGATCGTAGTCCCGAGGCGGCGGCACAGCCTCGTCACCCACAGGATAGTCCCAGGTGAAGATGTCGTCGATGTCGGCGTGATCGACGACATCCGCGGCGGTTTTAGCTGACACGCCATCAGAGACCGGCATCCGCGTCCCATCACGCCAAACCAGTTCGCCGTTTTCGATGCTCGCCAGAAAATCCGGGTAGGCAACAATTAGGAACTGTAGGTTATCGACGTGCGGCGCGGGCGCGGGGGTCATATCGGTAGGCGCCCGCTGGGGCTCAGCGCACGCAGAGCTTACCAAGCTGCACGCCACGAAGATGAAGCGCCGCATTATTGCATCCCTCCAGCGCGGCTTAGCTCCTCGTTACGGAAGCGCTGAACATTAGCAGCCTCGATGCTGCTAAGCGCGACTTCATCGTACTGTGGCCTGTACCAAGAAAACTGGCTAAAATGGGCGTGTAAATCGGGGCTCGCAAAGCGCCTGCCCCGACGCGCGAATATCTCATTACGAGCGATACGGAGTCGCGCGAGCGAGAGAGTGTCGAGTTCGCTTTGACTGATTAGGCGGATGTGCGAATCGACAAACACGAAGTCGGCGACAGCGGTACTGGCGCCGACGCTTACCGGGATCAGCGGCTCTTCCGCACCTGCCTCAGCGCTGCGAGGCTCGACCCAGCCCCACACCTCGCATTTACTTCTTGTCAGTTCAAACGAGCACACAAAGGTCTTGGCGTCCTGCAAGCTCGCGAGGAACGCAATCAAACCGGCGCCTGCTACGCCCGCGCCCACCAGAGCGTTTCTCAGCGTCGCGGGTCTGGTCAAGCTCATTTTGCACCACTCCACGTGAAGCGCGAGACTCTGGCAACGCGCCGCCGCCGCGCCCCTACTCCACCCGCGCCAGAAAATCCAACAGCGCGTCCCACGCCTCCGGCTCCTCAAGCGTCGGCGCGTGGCCTACGCGCGCGACTTCCGCCACCGCAAGATCGGGCTTCAGCCCGCGCATGTAATCAACCGTCTCCGCCTCCAGCAGATCGGAAAGCGCGCCGCGCACCAGCAGCACCGGCTTTTGGATGAGCGGCGTAAACAGCGGCGTCATGTCGAGCACCGGCGCGGTCTCGGCGTCGGCGAAGGCGAGCGCGATGGTGGGATCGTAATCGGCCTCCAGCAAACCATCGTCGCGCGCGCGCCAGGTGCGCCGCGCGAACATCTCCCAGAACGCCGCGTCGTCGGCGCGATCGGGATACGCGGCGCCCGCCAC
>CAZNTI010000478.1:0-1898 GCA_964575885.1 uncultured Terricaulis sp. | reverse complement strand
GACAAACTGATCAAGGCGATGTTGATCTACCCGATGTCGTCGGGCCGCAACTTCGATGAGGTGCTGCGGCTGGTGGATTCGATCCAGCTCACAGCGGCGTACAAAGTCGCGACGCCGGTGAACTGGAAGCAAGGCGAAGACGTGATCATCGTCCCCGCAGTTTCCGACGACGAAGCCAAGGCGCGCTTTCCCGATGGCTGGACCACCCTAAAGCCCTATTTGCGCGTAGTGCCCCAGCCCAAGAGCTAGGCCGCTTACGCCTGCACATCGCCGGTATCGGGGTGGCGGGCGAAATAGGCGACAGCGAACGGGCAACTGGCGCGCAGCTTGCGGCCGCTGGCGCGCGCCTCGGCGACCACCGCAGCCATCAGCTTTGAGGCATAGCCCATACCCTGCGCCTCAGGCGGGGTTTCGACGTGCATGATGGCGCGGACGCCGGCCACATCCTTGTAGGTGGCGAACGAAAGCCCTTCGGGTGCATCAAACTCGTAGCGGTGCGCCCCCGCATTGTCGCGAAACTCGGTCATCAGCTTCTCCCAAGCGGCCGCGAGCATGACCCACCAACGGCGGCGCCGGCAAGCCAAACTGGCGTTCCCGAAGACGTAGCGCTAAGCCGATGCAGGTGAACTACCGCCACGCCTTTCACGCAGGCAATCATGCCGACGTGCTCAAGCATGCCGTGCTGGTCTATTGCCTCGACGCCCTCAGGCGGAAGCCCGCGCCCTTCGCCGTGCTAGACACCCACGCCGGCCGCGGCCTTTACGATCTTGCCGGCGACGCCGCCCAGCGCAGTCCGGAATGGCGCGACGGCCTGGGTCGCTTGTGGGACTGGCGCGACGCGCCGGCGCTGATCGGCGCCTATCTCGACGCCGTGCGCGCCTTCAACGCCGATGGCGTCTTGCGCACCTATCCGGGTTCCCCGGCGCTGACGGCCTCTCGTTTGCGCCCGCAGGATGTGATGATGGCGTGCGAACTTCACGCCGAGGAGCACGCGGCGCTGCGTCGGGCGCTGCCGCAGGTCGGCAATCTGCAGCTACATCACCGTGACGGCTGGGAAGCTGCAGGCGCGCTGTTGCCCCCGCCAACGCGGCGCGGCCTCGTGATGATCGATCCGCCTTACGAGGCGGGCGATGAAATGGCGCAGGCGCTGCGCGCACTCAGCGTTGCGCTTAGCCGCTTCGGCCACGGCGTCTACATGTGGTGGCGTCCGCTCAAGGACGAGCGCGCGCTTGCCGGCGCCGACGGCGAGTTGCGGCTGCTGACGCGCGCCGAGGTGTTGCGCGTCGACCTCTGGGTCGACACACCCGCGCCTGGCGGCCGCCTCGCCGGCTCCAGCATTGCTGTACTCAATCCCCCGTTTGGCCTGAGCGCCGCGCTCAAGAGGGCGTTGCCGGCGCTCGCTTTACGCTTGCAACAAGGATGCGGGGGATGGCGAACGCTCACCCTCGCTTAACCGGGTTCCCCCGTCGCGCGACTGCCCGCAGCGGCGCCGCTGACGGGCGCGACACTCACGCGAAGACGAGGTGAATCCGGCGTAAACTGCGTGTTTGTAGCTTGCGTGGCGCACCCTGCTCGCGCATAAGCGAGAGGTGAGAAGTCGGTGTAGGGCCGGCATAGGTTGCGAAGTTCCGCGGGTGCGGCAAATACATCTTCCCCCAACACAGCAGAAATTCGCGGTGAGGTGCGCGCGCATGGGCGTGAGCGCATCTGTTGGCGTGCGTGCGCCACAGGATTCAACAGGAAAGTGGAAATGAGTTTCGACGACGAATTTGGCGGTGATGACGACGATTCCAGCCGCAAAAAGGAAAAGCGGCGCCCCCGCGAACGGTCTGAAGGCAGCCCTCCGGAGTTTGGCGGCGGCGGTAGCGAGTTCAGCGGCGGCGGCGGCGGCAGTTACG
>CAZNTI010000477.1:0-1907 GCA_964575885.1 uncultured Terricaulis sp. | reverse complement strand
CGCGCCCGGGCGCGACCATGGCGATTGCGATTTTGTTCAATGCTTCGAGATTCACGTCTTTGCCCCCGGTTGGCGGGGCGTCTGCCCCGCTGCTTCCGTCGATGGTGGGGGGTTTAGCGCGGCTGAAGGCCAAACGCCAAGCCGGCCTATTCGGCGGCTTTGCGTGCAGCGTCGTCAGCCTCCATGGCGCGCTTCCACTTGCGTTCGTCTGATTTGCCGCCGAGCCAAACCAGAAGGGCGAAGAACAAAAGGCCGCCCGTCATGAATAAAAACTCTGCCCACCCGTCCATTTCAATCCTCCAGGCCGACCAGGTAAGACATGGCGCGTCGATGCAATATATAGCCGATGAGGCCGGCTATGACCACTCTTGCAACGGCCGGCAGCGACAAGTCGCCGACCACGACCGGTTGAACAAACCCAATCGCGACGAAAGCGAGGCCGATGGCGTTCAAGGTCGTAGCCTGCAACTTGCGCTGCTCATTGCGCGCTGCCTTGGAGAGTTCAGGCGTTTCGCTCACCGCTTCAACGCCTCCACCCCCGGCAGCGGCTTGCCTTCCATCCATTCCAGGAACGCGCCGCCGGCGGTGGACACGAACGTCATGTCGTCGGCCACGCCGGCATGGTGGAGTGCCGCCACTGTGTCGCCGCCGCCCGCCACCGCGATCAGCTTGCCGTTTTTGGCGCGCGCGGCGGCGTGGCGGGCCGCGGCGACGGTGCCGTGATCGAAGGGCGGAGTTTCGAACACGCCGAGCGGCCCGTTCCAGACCAAAGTGTTGGATTCGTCCATCGCCTTGGTGAGCCGGGCGATGGTTTCGGGGCCCGCATCGAGAATGCGCTCGTCGTCGTCGATGTCGCCCAGGCCGCGTACGAACGCCGGCGCCCGCGCATCGAGCTTTTCCGCGACGATGGTGTCGATCGGCAGCAGCAATTCGCACTTGTGCTTGCCGGCGAGCTTCATGATCTCGCGCGCGGTGTCGGCCAGATCCTTCTCACAATAGGAGGCGCCCACTTCCCACCCTTGCGCGAAGAGGAACGTGTTGGCCATGCCCCCGCCGATGGCGAGCTTGTCGAGCTTGGTCACTAGGTTTTTGAGCAAGTCGATCTTGGTGGATACTTTGGAGCCGCCGACGATGCCGAGCACCGGCCGGCGCGGATTGCCGAGCGCTGCGTCGAGCGCATCGAGCTCGCGCTCCATCTGCCTGCCGGCGAAGGCGGGCAGCAGATGCGCCACGCCCTCGGTGCTGGCGTGCGCGCGGTGCGCGGCGGAAAACGCGTCATTGACATAGAAATCGCCGAGCTTGGCGATTTCGGCCGCAAGCGCTGCGTCGTTGGCTTCCTCGCCGGCGTGGAAGCGGGTGTTCTCCAGCAGCGCCACGCCGCCCTCCGGCAGCGCCGCAATCGCGGCGGCTGCGGCTTCGCCGATGCAATCCTCCGCGAACGCAACCGGGGCGCCGAGCAGGGCGGCCAGCGGCGCGGCGATCGGGGCCAGCGACATCGCGGGTACGCGCTTGCCCTTCGGGCGGTCGAAGTGCGCCAGCAGCGCGATCCGGCAGTGTTTGGCGCGCAGCGCTTCAATCGTGGGCAACGCCGCGCGCAGCCGCGTGTTGTCGCTGACCTGGCCGTCGGCCATCGGCACGTTGAAATCGACGCGCACCAGCGCGGTCTTGCCGTCGGGCGCGTCGTCTATCCGTCGAAAGGTCATGGCGCGCTCAGCCCATCAGGAAGTCGCGCTTGCCCAGCTCGACGCCGTTGTGGCGCAGGATCGCGTACGCCATGGTGATGTGGAAGTAGAAATTCGGCAGCGCCCAGGTGTTGAGATAATCAAGCCCGCTGAACTTCAATTCCGCGTTGGGGATCTTGATGGTGATTTCGCGCCCGGCGGCGCTCTCGAATTGCGCTTCGCTAT
>CAZNTI010000476.1:0-1915 GCA_964575885.1 uncultured Terricaulis sp. | reverse complement strand
TTGGAACACCCCGCGCCCGCCCTTGCGGGCGACGCCCTTGATCAACTGGCGGGTTTGGCCGCCCGCCGCCTTGTGTTCGATCACCGAGGTCAGGTCCGCGTGGCGACCTTCGGCGCAGAGGTAGACGCCGTTGAGCTCCACCTCCGCGCCCTCGCCTTCGACGCTTACGTGCGTCTCGATGCGCGCAAGCTTTGCGCCTTCGGCGAGAATGAATTGACGAAACGTCGCCCCGTCGCCGACCGAAACGTAGGCGCTCGAAAGCGCCACGCCTTCGCTCTTGTGGGTGAGGATACGCGTCAGCGCGGCGCCGGGGCCAACCTGGATTTCGCGCACGCGCGCATCGAGCCCGGGTTCGGACAGATCCTCAATCAGCACTTCCTCATCGCCCGCGCGCACCTTGGTGATGGCATGCTTGCCTTGGCTCAAAGCGAGTTGGTCGATCACGCCGTCGAGCCTGCGCCAGCCCGGCTTGTCAGAAGCAGCCTCCGCCGGCAGTACGCAATCGGCCAAGGCCGCGCGCAGATCGGAATACTTCCACGCTTCGTCGCGACGCGTGGGGAGGTCGGCCAGCTGCATTATGCCGCCCTCAGATATTTGTCGTAGCCGTCGCGTTCGAGCTCGAGCGCAAGCTCTGGCCCGCCGCTCGCGACAATGGCGCCGCCCACCAGGATGTGGACTTTGTCGGGCCTGATGTAGTCGAGCAGCCGCTGATAATGGGTGATCACCAACAGGCCGCGATCGGGCGCGCGCAGCGCGTTGACGCTGGCGGCCACAATTTTCAGCGCATCGATGTCGAGCCCGCTATCGGTCTCGTCGAGGATCGCGAAGCGCGGCTCAAGCACGGCCATCTGCAGCGCCTCGAAGCGCTTTTTTTCGCCGCCGGAGAAGCCGACGTTCAGCGGTCGCTTCAGCATCTCGGCGTCGATTCTGAGCGTCTCGGCCTTGGCGCGCATGAGCTTCAGCAATTCCGGCGCCGGCATCGGCTCAAGCCCGCCGGCTTTGCGCTGCGCATTGAGCGCCGCCTTCAGGAAGGCGATCGCCGACAGCCCCGGGATCTCGACTGGATACTGAAACGACAGGAACAGCCCCGCTGCGGCGCGCTCTTCCGGCTTGAGCGCCAGCAGGTCGGCGCCTTTCAGCTTCGCCTGGCCTTGCGTGATCTCATAGCCGTCGCGGCCGGCCAGCGCGTAAGCCAGCGTCGATTTTCCCGAGCCGTTGGGACCCATGATCGCATGCGTCTCTCCGGCGGGCACGTCCAGCGACAAGCCCTTGAGGATTTCGGCGTCGCCTACTCTCACGTGGAGGTCTTTGATCTCAAGCACGGATGCGCGCCTTTCTGTAGTCGTCCACGGTGCGCACCGGATCGCTCTTGGCGCGCGCGATTAGAATGAAGCCGCCAGCGCCGACAATCGCGGCAAGAGCGAAGATCGCCGCGCCCTCCAGAAGACGCCCGCCCGCTCCTAGCCATGCGAAGGCGACGCCGCCTGCGGTGAGTACGCTCACATAGGCAAGGCTGACCGCGTAGCCCTGCCAACTGACCGGCGCCATCGCCTTGCGCGGACTGGGCGGCGCAAACCGGCGCGCGAACCAAAACGCGCTCATGGCTCAAACACCCGCGCGGCAGGCTCGGCGCAGAATTTCTGCTCGGCCTCCACCGGCGTCGTTTCCAACAACGCAAGCCCCGGCGCGTCGGTGATCTCGCACGCCGCGCCTAGCGCGTGTCCATCGGGGCCGACGTCGGAGGCTTCAACGCCCACGGTCACGAGCGCGGTCAAACCGGTTTCGTCCAAGCGATAGAAGGCGACGTTCCAAGCGCTGGCGCTCGACCGTGCGGGCACGGCGACGTAGCCCTCTGCGGTGCGCATGACTTCGACCCCGCTCACTTCGCCGGCGCGCTCGAAACGCCCACGCTCAC
>CAZNTI010000475.1:0-1918 GCA_964575885.1 uncultured Terricaulis sp. | reverse complement strand
GTTCCGCGATGGCGGCGCGCACTTCGGCCGCGAGCGCCGAGCGCAGGTCGAATGCAGGTGCAGGCGAACGCATGTCCCCTCCGGTCAGCCCAACGGCGCACGCGGATTGATTTTCTTGAGCGTGCCCGAAAAAGCAAGCAGTGTCCGGTTCGCCTGGGTGATCAGCCCGCGCACAAAGATCAGCGAGCGGGTGGCGCGCAGGACTTCGCCGCGCGCCTCCACAAGCCCGTTCAAGTCCCCGGCGCTGAGGAATTCGCTGTTGCAGGTAAGGGTGACGGCGCGCACGTCCTGCAATTCTGCGTGGGCGATTGAAAACAGTGCGAAATCCGCGAAGCTCATGAGCGCGCCGCCATGGATGGCGCCGGCGCCGTTCAAATGCTGGCGGCGCGGCTCGAACGCACTCAGGGCGCGACCGCTCTCGACCTTGAAGTAAAACGGGCCGATGACGGTCTCGTAAGGATCGGCGCCTGCCCCCCAGGTGAGCCAACCCTCGAATCGACCTTCGGTGACAAGCGTCGGTCCGGACGGGAGATTTTCCGTGTCGGTCGGGTTCATGCTAGTATGGCTCCATGAGGGGCTTGCTGGCCGAAGCGTTGGCGCGATGCAAGGCGGGGGTCGCATGCGGCTGTTGTTGAGTACCGGCGCGGCGTTGCTGGCTGCAGGATGCGCCGCCGGCGGCGATGAGCGGTTTCAGGTCGGGGTAGGCGCTGACGCCATGGTGGTGATCGGGGTGGCGGAATCCTTCGACCAGCGCGATCCGAGCTATCGCATGCTCTGGCGGCGGGTGGGCGGCGACGGGCGTTTCATGGCGTTCGACGGGCCCAACGCCTTCGAGGTCGAGACCAATGACGCCGACACCGTGCGGGTCACCGGCCTGCCAGGCGAGTTTGCGTTTCAGCGCGTGGCCCCTGGGGTCTATGCGCTCGACAGCGTCTTCGCATTGATCCGGGAAGACAGGGTCAATTACGTCGCCGAAGGGGTGGTGACGGGTCCCGAGCGGCCGAGCTTCGAGATCGCGGCGGGCGAGGCGCTTTATCTCGGCATTTGGCAGATGGATCTTGAGGGCGCGAACGCCGTGACGCGGCCGTGGCGGCTCGAGCAAACCGACATGCAGATGGTGCTGCGCCGGGCCGATGCGGTCGCAGGGTCGGCGACGCTGCGCGCCACCGAACCGCGCGCGGTGCCGTGCGAGCCGCGTCGCATGAACAATCTGACCCAGCGCGAGATTTGCTGAACCGGGCGCCGCCAGGGGCGCCTTGCTAGCGGCCCCGCATCGGGGTGATGGTGAGCAGCATGGATGCTGACACCGTAACCGAATTGCTCGCCGCCATCCGCCGTTTCGTTGACGAACGGCTGATCCCGCTTGAAGCCAAGGTGGCCGAGGACGACGCCATCCCCGCCGATGCGCTGGCGGAGATGCGCGCGCTCGGCCTGTTCGGGCTGTCGATCCCGGAGGCGTATGGCGGCCTCGGGCTCTCGATGGAGCACGAGTGCCGGGCGATGTTCGAGTTCTGCCGCTGCTCGCCGGCGTTCCGCTCCGCCTTCGGGACCAATGTCGGCATCGGCAGCCAGGGGCTGGTGATGTTCGGGACCGAGGCGCAGAAGCAGCGCTATCTGCCCGGCATCGCCTCCGGAGAGATCGTGACCTCGTTCGCGCTGACCGAGGCGGAGGCCGGTTCCGACTCAGCGTCGGTGCGCACCAAGGCCGAGCGCGACGGCGATGTCTACGTCATCTCCGGCGCCAAGCGCTACATCACCAACGCCAATCGCGCCTCGCTGTTTACGGTGATGGCGCGCACCGATCCGAACCTGAAGGGCGGCTCGGGCGTGTCGGCGTTTCTTGTCCCAAGCGACCTGCCGGGGGTCTCGATCGGCAAGCCTGAGACGAAGATGGGCCAGCAGGGCGCCCACATCTGCG
>CAZNTI010000474.1:0-1919 GCA_964575885.1 uncultured Terricaulis sp. | reverse complement strand
CCGCCCGGAGCCGTCGCGTGCGGATGAATTCTCCGGCGCGCCCGGGCCTTCCGACACCGCAAAGCAGCCAACGGCCTCGCCGCTGGCGACCTTCGCCAGCAACGCCGCCTTCTGCGCCTCGCTGCCGGCCAGCATCAGCGCCTCAGCGAAAAAATACACGCTCGACGAGAACGGGATCGGCGCCACAGCGCGGCCCAGCTCCTCGGCGAGCACGCACAGTTCGAGCCGCCCAAGCCCCAAACCGCCATAGTGCTCAGGGATGGCCGTCCCCATCCAGCCAAGCTCGGCGACCACCCGCCACAACTCCTTGTCATACGAAAGCCCGCCATCGTCGAGCACGCGGCGCGTCACCTTGGCCCCCGCCTTGTCGCTCAAGAACTTGCGCGCCTGATCCTTGAGGCTCTTCTGATCGTCAGAAAAATCGAAATTCAAAGCCGTCCTCCCGGGGGCGGTTATGGTTGGCGCAAGCTTAACGCGCGCGCGCGCCGGCGGAAGGGCGCCTTGGCGTCAAGCGCTGTTCACGAAGGCTCAATCGAGCTTGCGGTATCCTCTCCGAAACGATCGGGGTGAATTCCATGGCAAAGGCGGTGTTCCACAAGGGTCAGCGCGTCTACGTCAAGCCGGTGGCGACCTGGGCCATGGTTGAGCGCGTCAACCCGCAATGGGTCAAAGGCGTCGAAGAACCGCTGAAGGTCACCTATGACGTGGGCCTGGGGCGCGACTTCCAATCGCACGAGCTCTCGGCCGAGGAAAAAGAGCCGGTCAAGCTCGACCTCATCGAGACCGAGAATTGGCGCGTGCTGCGCGCCGTCAACCGCCTCTCGAACGATAGCCGCGATCCGCGCCACCCCTGCCCCGGCACTTATCCGGTCGTCGTCACCGACGAAAAGGATTGGGGCGGCTGGCGCGTGCCGATGGCCGAATACGATCGCGAGCCCGAACGCATCGAACATCAGGCGCGGGTTATCGCCAACGCACTAAGGCTGATGCGGGTGGCGCGCGAACTGATCGAATTCGCGCATGACCACCCCCAAGACACGCCGGCGCCGCTGCTCGATCTGGCGCGGCAATCTGAACTGGTGCTGGCGGCGATCTATAAGGATGCCGTGGTGCGCAGCGAGTCGACGCTGGCGGCGGAGTGACGCGCAAACGTAGCTGTGGATAGCGTGAAGCAGCTGCGGACAACACTCTTGACGGCAACGGAATCATGAAGCGCTGTCGCGTCTGACTCCGGGGCTAAACACGGCAAACGCGCGTCGCGGCGATTGGGCGCGGCGCATTTCAGTGACACTCGCGCACGGCCTGCAGCACGCGCGGCGCGCGTCTCGACAGAACGTTTACCGAGCCCTTACGATTTAGACTCTTCACAGTTCCGAACAACGATTCGGAACAACGGGCCGGGATCATTGCCGCACACGACCTCTCCTCCTTCGGGCGCCGCGTCCGACAAGGCGAACCGCCCGTTCCTGGTGCTGGTGGCGCTGTTCGTGGTGGCGTTCGTGTTCGCAACCGCAGCGCAAATCAAAGCCCATCATGACGACGCCGTGCGCACCATCCTGGCGTCGCAAACCTCGGCCGCGGGCCTGATCGCGGAGCGCGTCAACGCCAACCTTGCTGTGGCGCTGGGCTCTGCGACCGGCATCAGCGAGCGCGCGCGCCGCGACGGCGGCCTCGGCGCCGATCCTGCCATCGCCGCCAACGCCGCAGCCCAGGCGCGCCCGGCGACGGCCGCGGCGGTCGTCGGCGATGGCGGCGTCATCGAAGCCATCACCGACGCGCGCTGGCGGGCGCTGGCGCTGGCGGCGGCCCGCAGCGCCGGCAGCGAACAGGTCTGGGCGGGCGCGCCCGACATGGGCGAAGCCGCCACCGCGCCGACGATCGTGCGCCGGCTCGGCGATCGGGTGTTGGTGACGGTGATC
>CAZNTI010000473.1:1545-1920 GCA_964575885.1 uncultured Terricaulis sp. | reverse complement strand
GCGATCGATTTCACCAGCGTCGTCTTGCCTTGCCCGTTGGGCCCGATAATCACGATGCGATCGTCGTGATCGAGCCTGAGCGACACCCGCGTCAGCACCGGGCGGCCTTCGACATAGCCCAGGTCGCACCCGTCCAGCACCACGAGCGGCGACGCCAGCGGCGCTGGGTCCTCGAACGCAAACGGCGTTGTGCGGTCCTCCAGCGGCACGGCGATGTCTTGCATCTTCTCCAGCTGCTTGATGCGGCTCTGCGCCTGACTCGCCTTGGACGCCTTGGCGCGGAAGCGGTCGATGAACTTTTGCAGGTGCGCACGCTGGGCGTCCTGCTTGGCCTTCATCCCCACCGCCAGCGCCATCCGGTCGGCTTTCTTCTTC
>CAZNTI010000473.1:0-1535 GCA_964575885.1 uncultured Terricaulis sp. | reverse complement strand
GGGTGACAGAGCGGTTAAGCATCTCGCGGTCGTGGCTGACGCACACCACCGTATGCGGATACTCGCGCAGGTATTCCTCAAGCCAGGCGGCGCCCTCGAGGTCGAGATAATTGGTGGGCTCGTCCAGCACCAACAGGTCCGGCTCCGAGAACAACACCCCGGCCAGCGCCGCACGCATGCGCCAGCCGCCGGAGAACTCGCGCGCCGGGCGCGTCAAATCCTCCTGCTCGAACCCCAGCCCCACAAGAATGGCGGCCGCGCGCGCCTCGGCGCTGTAGGCGTCAAGCTCGGCCAGCCGCATATGAATGTCGGCGATGCGCTGGGGATCGGTGGCGGTCTCGGCCTCCGCCAACAGGCTGCTGACCTCTTCGTTGGCGGCCAACACAATCTCGAGCAGCGGGGTATCGACGGCGGGGATTTCCTGCGCCACGAAGCCCATGCGCGCACCGCGCCGGACCCGGATGGCGCTGTCGCTCTTGCCGGTTTCCTCGCGGATCAGCCGAAGCAGCGTCGTCTTGCCCGTGCCGTTGCGCCCGACCAGCCCGACTTTCCAGCCCTCGGCGATAAACGCCGAGGCGTTCTCAAACAGCGGCCTGCCGCCGATGCGGTAGGTGAGATCGTTGATTTCGAGCATTAACAGTACACACGAAGGTTAGCGGAATTGGCCCGTGACTTGCGGACTTGCGCGCCATGACCGAGGCGCCAGTCCTTACATCGAGCGACGACGAGATCGCAAAGCTTGAAGTGTCCGAAGACGGCACGCTTTGGCGCCCCTACGATCCCGAAACGGATCGCAACAAGCCGCTGCATCGGCGCATGGAATTCGCGCCGCCCGCCAACGACTAGGGCGCGGCGTCCGTGCGCCGCAAGCGGATCAGCGCCTCGCCGCCCTGAGCCCCCGCCAAAAGCTCCAGCGAGGCGCCGCGCCGGCCGTAACGCTGAACCCCTGTCAGCACGCGCAGAAAGCGCGCTTCGTCGGTCGCGGCCGCCTCGCTCGCGCAGTCGCCCGGCGCCTCGTTAACCGGCCCGAAGGCGATGGCGCGCTCGACCTTGCTCAGCGAGGCGCTGAAGGCGTTGCAGCCGCTGAAGCCGGTGACGATCTCGGCCACTTCGTCGAACTCGATCCAGATCTCGACGCCCTCACCCAGCGACGCGCCCGCGATCTGCTGCACCTCCCAACGGCCATCGAGTTCGCGCTGCGGCGGGGTGCAAGCAGCCAGCGCAAGCGCCGCGACGACGATCCCGATACGCATCGCAGTCAGCGCTGACGGCGGCTGTCCGGCACCGCGCCGCGGTCGGCCATGCCGAGCGAGCGGCGGCAATATTCTTCCGGCTGATCGAGCTGCGCGCTCAGCGGGTCGCTTTCATACGCAGCCTGCGCCTGCATCACGCACTGATCCCAGGCGCGGATGTCTTCGGTGCGCTGCAGCGCCGAGCGGTTGTCGCCGCCGGGCGGCGGGATTTGGCGCTCCTGCGCACCGCGCACGACGATGTCATTGCCGGCCCCGGCCTCGCGCGGGCGCGGCCCGGCCGGC
>CAZNTI010000472.1:0-1920 GCA_964575885.1 uncultured Terricaulis sp. | reverse complement strand
GCACGCGCAATTGATCTTACGCGATGGCGTGTATGCAGGCTTATGGCGTCGCCAGGCCGAGGATCCCCAGGCGCACGTGGCGGCGCAGTAGCGCGCTGACGGCGCGGCTCAGCGGCGGCGCAAATCCGAGATGACGACCCGCGCCGCGTTGTGGCCAGGCGCGCCAGTGACGCCGCCGCCCGGGTGCGTGCCTGCGCCGCATTGATAGAGACCCGTGATCGGCGTGCGATAATCGCCGTGCCCAAGCACCGGGCGCGCGCTGAACAATTGGTCGAGCGATAGCGCGCCATGCATGATGTCGCCGCCGACGAGCCCGAACGTGCGCTCAAGGTCGAGCGGCGACAGCACTTGGCGTCCCAGGACCGACTTGGCGAAGCCTGGCGCGTAGGCATCGACGGTCGCGATCACCAGGTCGGCGACCTGGTCCTTATGATCGTCCCAAGAGCGGCCGTTGGAAAGCGAAGGCTGTACGTGTTGGCAGAACAGGCTGGCGACATGGCGGCCGGGGGGCGCGAGTGAATCGTCCAGGGTCGAGGGGATGAGCATTTCGACGATAGGGTTCTGCGACCAGCCGTGCGCGCGCGCGTCGTCGTAGGCGCGGTCCATGTAGGCGAGTGAGGGTGCGATGATGATGCCGGCCGTCAGGTGATCGCCGGGCTCGGGCCTCGCCGAAAACCGCGGCAGTTCGGATAGCGCCACGTTCATGCGGAAGGTGCCCGAGCCGCAGCGATAGCGCGCGATGCGCTCGCGGAAGTCGCTCGGCAGGTGCTCGCGCGCGACGCAGCGTTCGAACAGCAGTTTCGGGTTGAGGTTGGACACCACAACGCGCCCGAGCACCAATTCGCCCTCGGCGGTGACGACGCCGCGCGCCACCCGTTGCTCGCCGACTTCGACGCCGGCCGAGGTCTGCGCGACGCGGTCGACGACAACCTCCTCAACGGCGACTCCGGTGCGAATTTCGACGCCGCTGGCGCGGCACGCCGCAGCCATCGCCTGCGTGATTGCGCCCATGCCGCCGATTGCGTGGCCCCATTGGCCACGCTTGCCGTTCACTTCGCCGAAAACGTGATGCAGCAGCACATAAGCCGAACCCGGCGTGTAAGGGCTGGCGTAATTGCCGACAACGGCGTCGAAGCCGAAGAGGGCCTTGATGGGATCGCTCTCGAACCAGCCGTCCAGCCAATCGCCCGCCGATTTCGTGAACAGGTCGAGGAGGTCGCGTTTGGCCGTGAGATCGAGCCCGTTCAGGCGCCCCGCAACGCGGGCCGCGCGCAGAGCCTCCTCGATGCTCCGCACCAAGCCTTGTTCGACCAGGTTGGGCGGCGGCTCCAGCACCAGCGCACGCACCACATCGGCGATGGCGTCCAGGCGGCGCTCATATTCGGGCAGCCGCTCGGCGTCGCGTGTCGAAAACCGGGCGAGCTCGGCTTGCGTGAGGCCCGGGGCGGCCAGGAAGGAGTTTCCGTCGGCGAGGGGCAGGAAATTGGCGGCGCGGCGTTCGACAACTTTGAGGCCATGCCCGGCCAGGTCGAGATCAGCGATAATTTTGGGGTTGAGCAGCGACACCGTGTACGACGCCACCGAATTGCGGAAGCCGGGGTGAAACTCTTCCGTGACTGCGGCGCCGCCAACCACGTCGCGGCGCTCCAGCACCAAAACCTTGCGTCCGGCCTGCGCAAGATAGGCCGCGCAAACCAGCCCGTTATGGCCCGCTCCGATGATGATGGCGTCGTACACTTGGTCCTCACGCCGCTTGCCGGATCCATGTGGCCGTCTAGCCGCAGGCGGGCAAGGACGAAAGCCACCGCGCCGAGTGGGCAAACAAAACCCCGCGCGGGCGGGCCGGCGGGGCAAAGCGAACTACAAGAACAGGAGAATGGCTCCCCGGGTAGGGATCGAACCTACGACCAATTGATTAAC
>CAZNTI010000471.1:0-1923 GCA_964575885.1 uncultured Terricaulis sp. | reverse complement strand
GCAGCGTGCCGGTGGACGAGCCCATGAACGTCTTTATCCCGCAGCAGCCGGGCGTGCGCTCCAGCTCCGGCAGCTGCGCCGCATTCTCGTGCGTGGCGCCGGCGTAAAACGCGTGATCCACGTGTGCGCGGCCCCTGGCGCGCGCGAGCTTGTCCTGCAGTGCAGCGACGGTGGTCGTCGGTGGCGCAGTGTTGGGCATTTCAAACACCGCGGTGACGCCGCCTAACGCCGCCGCGCGCGTGCCGGTTTCGAGATCTTCCTTGTGCTCGTTGCCGGGCTCGCGGAAATGCACCTGAGTGTCGATGACGCCAGGCAACACGTGCAGACCGCGGGCGGCGAACACCTCGCCCGCGCTTGCTTGCGAAAGATCGCCAATGGCGGCGATGCGCCCGTCGCGCACGCCGATATCGCCCTCCCCCTCGCCCGCGTGGTTCACAATGGTTCCGCCGCGGACAATGAGGTCGAACGTGGTCATCGCAATCCTCCGGCGCTCAGCAATTCCAGCGCTGAGGCTTCCACCGCATCGACGCCGATGTCCAACATCGCGTCGCCGCCGTCCAGGCCCAAGGCGAGGATCTGCGCGCGGGGCGTCGCCCGCAACAGCCGCGTGCGCGGCCCGATCGGAGCGCGCATCCGCTCATCGGTAGGGCCGAACAACGCCAGCGTCGGCGCGCCCAGGGCGGCGGCGATGTGGGTGAGGACGTTATCGTTGCCGAGGCACAGGGTGGCGCGCTGCATGAGCGCGGCCACCGCCAACAGGTCGAGCGTTTCAGGCGCGTGCGCGGCGACGCCGTCGGCGTCGAGGCTGTCGCAGATCGCGCGCGTGATCGCGGCATCGCGGGCGCCCGCGCCCAGCACCACGACCCGCGCCTCTGGCGAGGCTGCACACGCTAGGTGCCGCGCGGCGTCAGCGAAGCGATCAGCCGGCCAGCGTTTGGCGGCGCTCGATCCTCCTGGCGCGAGCACGATCAGCGGCGCGGCCTCGGCGCAGGCCTCCGCGGCGTCTCGTCGGGCGGCCTCGTCAAGCCAAAGCGTCGGCGCAAGCGGCCGCTCGGCCCCAGCCGCGGCCGCCCAGAGTTCGCTGAGATGGCGCACCACGCCATTGGGTTTAGGCGACAGCCGCCGCCGGGCGGGCGCAAGGATGGAGGCCAGATCGCCGCGTGCGTCGATGGCGATATCGAAAACCTGCGCGAAGGCGCTTAAGCCCAGCGTTGGCGCCGCCGTCACCCGCGCCGCCGGCGCCGCCCGAAACAATGCCGGCCCGCCAACCACGGTGAGGTCGTCATCCGGGCCCAGCACGTGGGCCAGCGCCCCGCTCGCCAGCACGGTTTCGGCCAGATCGTCGGGAGCGAGAAACAAGATTGACGCCATAGGCCCTAGACGCATCCGCCTGGGTAAACACGAGGTCAACGCCGCCGGCCGCCTTGCAGTGAACCGCGACGCGGGCCAAGTCAGCGGCATGGATGGACCCTATCGCCTGGACCGCACCCTCATGCGCGTGTCCGGACCCGACGCGATCGGGTTTCTCGACAATCTGCTCACCCAGGATGTGACCCGGCTTGCCGAGGATGGGGCGCTTTATTCGGCGCTGCTCTCGCCGCAGGGCAAGATCATCGCCGACATGTTTCTTTGGCGCGACGGCGACGACGGGATCGTGATCGACGCCGATAGTTTGCGCGGCGCAGCGCTGCTGCAGCGGCTCACGATGTATAAATTGCGCGCGCAGGTGCAGATCGATGACGTCAGCGCCGACAGGGTCGTCCTCTGGGCGCCGTCCTCGGCCGCGCTGCCCGATGGACTGCCCGACCCGCGTTTCCCACCAGGCGAACTCGGGTGGCGGGCGATCGCCGCCGTCGACGCTTCCGCGAGTCGCCCGGCGGGCGACATCGCGCTCAACACACATCGCCTATCGTTGGGCGTGCC
>CAZNTI010000470.1:0-1925 GCA_964575885.1 uncultured Terricaulis sp. | reverse complement strand
GCAATCGGCGATCCTTGGCGTCGGCAAGCTTGAGAAGCGCGTCGTCGTGCGCGAGATCGGCGGCGCCGACGCCATGGTGATCAAGCCGATGGCGTACATCTCGCTCACGATCGATCACCGCGTGCTCGACGGCCATCAGACCAATGCTTGGCTCACGCGGTTTGTCGACATCCTCGAAGCCTGGCCACTGGAAGACCGCTGATGCTCGCAGACCTCGCGCCCCAGCCGCCCGATCCGCTGTTGAAGATCATCAAGCTCTTCCGCGAGGATTCGCGGACCGACAAGATCGATCTGGGCGTAGGCGTCTATAAGGACGCGAGCGGCAACACGCCGGTAATGGAGGCGGTCAAGGACGCCGAAGCGCTTCTGCTCGCGAGCCAGAAAACCAAGGCCTATGTCGGCCAGCAGGGCGACGTCGATTTCTTGCGCCTCGTCGGCCAACTCGTGTTCGGCGGCATGGCGCGCGACTTCGTTTCGATCCAAGCCGTCGGCGGCACCGGCGCGCTCCGGCTCGGCTGCGATCTGCTGCGCGAGAGTGGCGCAAAGCGCATCGTACTGCCGCAGCCGTGCTGGCCGAACCATCCCGCCATCGTGCGCGCGGCGCGCCTCGAGCCGGTCGACGCGATGTTCTTCAATATCGCCGAACAACGCATCGACATGGACGCGCTGGTCGCGACCTTCGACGCGGTGTCGCGCGGCGACAGCGTCATCCTCCAGGCTTGCTGTCACAACCCGCTGGGCGCGGATTTCTCGATTGACCAATGGACCGCGCTCGCCGAAGCGCTCAACGCGCGCGGCATCGTCCCCTTCCTCGATCTTGCCTATCAAGGCTTCGGCGATGGCGTCGACGAGGATGTCGCCGGCTTGCGCGCGCTGGTCGAGCGTGTACCGGAAGCGGTGATTGCGGTTTCGGAGGCGAAAAGCTTCGGCGTCTACCGCGAGCGCGTGGGAGCGCTTTTCGTAAAGACATCGGCGCGTGCGCGCGCTGCCACGCTAAGCAACCTCGCCTCCATCGCGCGCGCCAACTATTCAATGCCCCCCGACCACGGCGCGGCCATCGTGCGCGAAGTCCTCAGCAACGAAGCGCTCCGCCAATCCTGGCGCGACGAGCTCGACGCCATCCGCAGCCACATCAAGCGCACGCGCGAAGCGCTTGCGGTGGCGCGCGCCAACTCGCTGCCAATGCATTTGATCGCCGCCCAGCAGGGTATGTTTTCGACACTGCCGCTTAGCGAGGCGCAAGTCGCCACGCTGCGCGAACGGCACGCCATCTACATGACCGATTCCGCACGCATCAACGTTGCGGGCCTGCGCGCGGCGGATATTCCGCGCTTCGTGGAGGCGTTGCGGGCGGTCGCCTAGGCCGCGTTCATGGTCAGCAGATCGTACGCCGCAACCACTTCACCGTCTCGATTAGTAATCACCACATCCCAGCGCACCTCGCCCTGATCGGGCTTGCGCAGCGTCTTTTCCTTCACGGTGAGCGCGACTTGGATCGCGTCGCCCGGCTTCACCGGCTTGACGAAGCGTAGATTGTCGAGGCCGTAGTTCGCCAGCACCGGACCTGGATCGGGATCGACGAACAGGCCCGCCGCAAACGCCAAGATCAGATAGCCGTGCGCGACGCGCCCACCGAACAGCGGATTCGCCTTCGCCGCCTCTTCATCCATGTGCGCGTAGAACGTATCACCGGTGAAATGCGCGAAGTGCTCGATATCGGCGAGCGTGATCTCGCGCGCACTGGTCCTGAGTTGATAGCCCAGAGCCAGATCGTGGAATTTGCGGCGGAACGGATGCTCGTCCGCGCGCGTCGTTGCAGCGCCGCTGGCCCAGCGCCGGGTGATCGCAGTGAGAGTCGAGGGATGACCCTGCAGCGCGGTGCGCTGCATGTAGTGTTTGACGCCGCGGATGCCGCCCATCTCCTC